>WRFX01000046.1 GCA_009787445.1 Chitinivibrionia bacterium
AATGATAGAAAAGAAAGCCAAAGATTTTGGCGTAGGAATATTGAAATTGAACGGCGACGTCGTGGAAATTTACGATAAAAATTTGAAAGTTTATTGAAATTTGCTATTACAAAAAAAATCGGAGGCAAGTAAAACTACCCGCCTCCGATTTTTTATTTTCGCATAAACCAAACTTACTTGTTATAAACAGGTCGTTTGTTATACTTTCTGTGAAGAAGTTCGTGCGATTTATGAGAATTTGGCTCGACAAGAAAATCCTTATACGCCGCAAGTATTTCGGGATTATTATGCGAACAACGAATCTTTGAAATTTCGTCGTCTTTATACATTCCCGCCGTCCTTTTTGCGCGAACTTCATCGGTAGCGCCGTGCGGTTGCCCGCCTCCGCCGATACATCCGCCGCGACAAGCCATAACTTCAATAAAGTGATAAGGAAGTTCTTTGCCCGCTTTTTTCGCAGCGCGAACTTCGTTAAGAACCTTTTCAATATTTACCATTCCGTGCGCTACGCCAATGCGTACCTTTTTTCCGCCAACGTCGAGTTCTGCCGATTTTACGCCGTCCATTCCTCTGGGAGCGTCAAGTTCCACTTTTCCAAGTTCTTTGCCCGTAATCTTTGCGACGGCCGTTCTCAAAGCCGCTTCCATAACGCCGCCCGTTACGCCGAAAATCGTTCCCGCGCCAGTGTAAGTTCCCAAAAGCGGGTCGACTTCTTCTTCTTTAAGCGACAAAATATCTATTCCCGCCTGCTTAATCATTCGCGCAAGTTCGCGAGTCGTTATCGCAATATCGACGTCTTGTACGCCTTTTAATACGGAACTCATATCGTCGTTTGCCTGCACTTCAAATTTTTTGGCTGTGCAAGGCATAACGCTTACCACAACTATATTTTTCGGGTCAATTCCGGCTTTTTGCGCGTAATACGTTTTTATCATCGCGCCTTCCATTTGTTGCGGCGATTTGCAGGTAGAAAAATTTGGAATTAAATCGTTTGCGTATTTTTCCATATAATCGACCCACGCGGGACAGCACGAAGTTATAAGCGGAAGTTCTTGCGGCGCTTGCGTAAAACGATGAATAAATTCCGTTCCTTCTTCCATTATCGTGAGGTCGGCGGCAAAGTTTGTGTCAAAAACCTTGTCAAATCCCAAACGACGAAGAGCCGCGTACATTTTTCCCGTCAAAAGTTCGCCCGATTCCAAACCGAACGCCTCGCCCAAAGCGACGCGAACCGCAGGCGCAATCTGCACTACGCAATGTTTTTCGGAATTGGTTAACGCTTCAAAAACCTTTGCTGTTTCGTCTTTTTCATAAATCGCGCCAACAGGACAATGCGCCGAACACTGACCGCATTTTATACACGGAGAATCCGCCAATTTTACGTCGGCGGCGGGCGCAAGTCGCGTTTTTTCGCCTCTTCCTATAAATTCGAGCGCATAAACTCCCTGCAATTTTTGGCAAACCAAAACGCATCGACCGCATTTTATACATTTTTCAGGATTAAGAACAAGCGAAGTCGTCGATTCGTCTCTTTCAAGAGGTTCAAAATTTTCCGCAAACGGCTGCTCTCTTATGCCGAAATCCGCCGCCATAGTTTGCAATTCGCAATTTCCGCTTCTGCCGCAAAGCAGGCAGTCGTTGGGGTGATTAGACAAAATTAACTGCAAAACCGCTTTTCTCGCGTCGACAAGTTCTGCGTCGCGAGTAATATATTCTTTTCCGTTTTCTACGGGAACCGCGCACGCTCTTATGAGTTTGGGCGAACCCTTCATTTTTACGACGCAAATTCCACAAGCTGCCCACGCGTCCAAATCGGGGTGGTAACATAACGCGGGAATTTTCAATCCGACTTCTTTTGCGGCGTTAAGAATGCTCGTTCCGTCCGCAACGCAAACATCTATGCCGTCTATCTTACAAGTTATAGCCATTTTTTTACTCCCTTCTTTATAACTTTACGACCGATTTGAATTTACAAGCAGCAATACATTCGCCGCATTTTATACATTTTTTACCGTCGATAACGAACGGCGGTTTCTTTTTACCCGGAAGCGGTTCGCAATCTTCCGCCGTTATCGCGTTAACGGGACATTTTTTCGCGCACAAACCGCAGCCGATACACGTGTTTCTTACGATACTGAACGAAAGCAAATTTTTGCATTTTCCCGCGGGACATTTTTTATCCTGAATATGCGCGAGCAGTTCGTCGTAGAAAAAGTTTATCAGCGACAAAGCGGGATTTGGCGTAGTTTGTCCCAAAGCGCACAAAGAAGACCTTTTCATCGCTTCGGAAATTTCCTTGATTTTCTTTATGTCGTCCATTTCGCCTTTGCCTTCCGCAATTTTGTCTAAAATGTTGAGGATTTTTCTTCCGCCGATACGACAAGGAGAACATTTTCCGCAACTTTCATCGACCGAAAAGTCAAGATAAAAACGAACTATATCGACTATGCAATCTTCTTCGTCCATAACAATCATACCGCCCGAACCCATCATAGAACCTGCGGCTACAAGGTTGTCGAAATCTATGGGAGTGTCAAGTTTTTCGGTGGTCAAAACGCCGCCCGAAGGTCCGCCCGTCTGAACCGCCTTAAACTTTTTACCGTCTTTAATTCCGCCGCCGATTGCAAATATTATATCGCGCAAAGTCGTTCCCATCGGCACTTCCACAAGTCCGGAATTTTTAATTTTTCCCGTAAGAGCAAACACTTTTGTTCCTTTGGATTTTTCCGTTCCGATACTCGCAAACCACTCGCCGCCTTTAAGAATAATCATAGGAACGCAGGCGTATGTCTCGACGTTGTTTATAACCGTCGGTTTTCCCCAAAGTCCTTTTACGGCTGGAAACGGCGGACGCGGTTTGGGTATTCCTCTTTCGCCTTCTATTGAAGCCAAAAGCGCGGTTTCTTCTCCGCAAACAAACGCGCCTGCGCCCAAGCGAATTTCCAAATCGAAATCGAATCCCGTTCCAAAAATATCTTTGCCCAAAACGCCGTATTCGCGCGCCTGTTTCGTCGCTATTTCCAAACGCTGAACAGCCAACTGATATTCCGCGCGAATATAAACAAATCCCTGCGACGCGCCAATCGCTTTTGCGGCGATGGTCATCGCTTCGATAATGCTGTGCGGGTCGCCTTCTATCGTACTTCTGTCCATATACGCGCCGGGGTCGCCTTCGTCGGCGTTGCAAACGACGTATTTAACGTCGGACGACGATTGTTTTGAGAAATTCCACTTCATCCAAGTAGGAAATCCCGCGCCGCCGCGACCGCGAAGTCCCGACTTCTTAATCTCTTCTACAATTTGGTCGGGCGTCATATCGGTAAGCGCCTTTGCAAGCGCCTGATAACCTTCGCGACCGATATATTCTTCAATATCTTCGGGATTTATAAATCCGCAATTTCGCAAAACTATGCGAAGTTGTTTCTGATAGAACTTAATATCGTCTATCTTTCCTTGCGTATCCGTCTTTTTATCGTCTTCTTTGTAAAGCAAACGGTTGACCATACGCCCTTTTATGATGTGTTCTTTTATCAGTTCTTCGGCGTCGCTCGGCTTTACGTGAACGTAAAACGCTTCTTCGGGAAGAATTTTTACTATGGGACCTTTTTCGCAAAATCCGAAACATCCCGTTTTAACGACTTGTACGTCTTTTTCTACGCCAAGGTCGCGGGCTTTTTTAACTAATTCCTGATAAATTTCTTCACCGGTATTAGCGTGACATCCCGTTCCCGCGCAGACCAAACAATAATTTTTATATGCCATTTTTCCACCTTTCAACTACTGCGTAAGAATGTCGCGAGACGGGTGATCGAACACGTGGTCGTCGACTAATTTTCTGCCGATAATATGCTCTTTAACGATTCTTCTTGCGACTTCCGCCGAAACTTTGTTGTAAATCGTATCGGGCATTTCGGGCGCGATAACTCTCACCGTCGGCTCTACCGAACAAAATCCCATACATCCCGTTTGCTTTACCACGACGTCGTTTACGTGGCTTTTGTCGAGTTCGTCGATAAAAGCCGAAAACGTTTCTTTCGCTCCCGAAGCGATACCGCACGTTCCCATTCCCACGACGACCTGAATTTCTTTATCGGCGTCGCGACGAGTCATTTCCTTATTCTTTTCGTCTCGAATTTTTTTAAGATCCGCAAGCGTAAGTTTACTCATAATCAATCTCCTTAATTAACTTCATCGTTTTGATACGGAGCGATAATTCCCGCCATATGGTCGGCGGTGACGCATCCGAATACTTTTCCGTCAATCGTAAGCACGGGAGCAAGTCCGCAACAGCCGATACATCTTACGGCGTCGACGGAAAACTTTTCGTCGCTGGATACTTCTCCTGCTTTACAACCGATAATCGCGTCAATTTCATCAAGCAAATCCTGCGCGCCTTTAAGGTAACAGGCAGTTCCCAAACAAACCGCAATTTTGTGTTTTCCCGGTTTTTTAAATGAGAACAAATGATAAAACGTAGCGACACCATAAATCTTCGCAAGCGGTATTTCAAGTATCTTCGATACTTCTACCGCGACCTCTTGGGGGATATACCCGTAATGCTCCTGAACTTTATGAAGCACCATAATTAAATTGCCGGGCTTAACTTTCCATTCGTTAATAAACGACGTAAGTTCCGTCGGCATAGGAAGCAGAGCGTCTGCCATAATATACACATCCTCCGTTTCATATAACTGTTATATAATATTTTTATAAACCCAAAAGAATATACATTATTTCAAAACGTAAAAACGAACTTAAAATAAATTTTTACTCTTTTATTATAAATTTTATAATAAATGCCCCATTTTCTCCCTTTTTGCGTCCAAATATTTTTTGCTGTGAGAATTTGCGGGAATTTCTATTGGGATTCTATCTACAATTTCTATTCCGTAACCTTCGAGTCCTATTATTTTCACGGGATTGTTGGTCAAAAGTCGAATTTTTTTTATTCCCAAATCCGCTAAAATTTGCGCGCCGATTCCGTAATCCCGCAAGTCAGGTTCAAATCCGAGTTTTATATTCGCCTGAACGGTATCGAGTCCGCCGTCTTGAAGATTGTACGCCTTTATTTTGTTGGTAAGTCCGATGCCGCGACCTTCCTGACGCAAATATAAAAGAACGCCGCCTTCTTCTCCGATTTTTTTTAACGCGAGCGCGAGTTGATTTCCGCAATCGCAGCGAAGCGAACCCAAAACGTCGCCCGTAAAACATTCGGAATGCACGCGCACCAAAGTCGCCTCGTCGGAATTTATTTCGCCTTTTTGCACTACTATATGAGTATGACCTTTTAACGTTTCTTCGTATGTTTTTATCACAAAATCGCCGTATTCCGTGGGAAGTTGCGCCGTCGCGGTAAAAGTTATCATCTTTTCTTTGGCGTATCGATAACGTATAATATCCGCGACCGAAATAATTTTTAATTTATGTTCTTTCGCAAAAATTTCCAAATCGGCTCTTCTTGCCATAGTTCCGTCGTCTTTCATTATTTCGCAAATTACGCCGGCGGGAATTAAACCCGCAAGCCGTGCCAAATCCACGCTCGCCTCGGTCTGCCCCGTTCTGACAAGCGTGCCACCCTTTTTGGCACGGAGCGGGAAAGTATGCCCGGGCATTACGAAATCGTTTGGACTCGCGTTTGGAGAAATTAATTTGAGAATCGTAGTATTTCTGTCGGCTGCGCTGATTCCCGTAGTCGTACCTTCACGCGCTTCAACCGAAACCGTAAACGCCGTTTCAAAATTGGAAGTGTTTCGTTCTACCATCATCGGTATTCGCAGTTCGTCAAGCCGTTTTTCTTCGAGAGCGATGCAAATAAGTCCGCGCCCATATTTTGCCATAAAATTTACTTTTTCGGCTGTGGAAGTTTGCGCGGCGTAAGATAAATCGCCTTCGTTTTCACGGTCTTCATCGTCGACAATAATTACAATTTCGCCGTTTTTGTAGTCGTTTATAATCTCTTCAATTTCTTCAAATGTTTTCAAAATCCGCCCCCCTTAAGCAATTCGAGAAAATTCTCATCGTTTTTTATCGTTTTTTTTTCGTCAAAATTCAACATTCTTTCTACGTATCTTGCAAAAACGTCGCATTCCAAATTTAGCAAATCTCCGACTTTTTTTGATATTAGCGTAGTATTTTTAAGCGTGTGCGGAATTACGGACAGCAAAAATCCGTTTTCCGTTATGTCGGACACGGTAAGCGAAATTCCATCGACGGCGACGGAACCTTTTTTTGCGATATATTTAAAATATTCGTCTTTTATCGACGCTGAAAAAACCTGCGAATCGCCAATATTTTGAATATTTTCAATTTTTGCGACCGTATCGATATGCCCCAAAACGATATGTCCGCCGAAACGTCCGTTTGCAGGCATTGCCCTTTCAAGATTTACGGGTTGCGAAATTTTAATATTATTGAAAGTTGTTTTTGAAAGCGTCTCGCTTACTGCGCGAAAGAAAAGTTGTTTTCCGTTTATTTTTTCGACGGTAAGGCAAACGCCGTTTATTGCGACGGAATCGCCGATTTTGCAGTAAAAATCGTCCGTTTTCGGCAATATTTCTATTACCGCGCTTTTGTTTTCAAGCGAAAACGATTTAATTTCGCCCGTCGTTTCAATCAGTCCGGTAAACATTCTTTACAAATAATCTCCTTAATTAGAAAACAATGGCGCAAACGTTTTTTTCCGATTTCAGTAAGATATAAAATACTATTTGGCAAAACAAAAAAGGCGACCAAAGAGCCGCCCCTTGCAATATACCCGTATTGCCGCGTTTATTTTACGGAAACTCCAACAACTTTTTTGAAAGTATAAACGTTGAAACCTTTATTGCCGTCGAATTTGATTTCCGCCTGCACGACAGCCAAATAAGTTCCCGAACCGACGTTTCTTCCCGCGCGATTTTTGCCGTCCCAAACGCCCGCAAACGCAAATTTACCCGCGCCGATTTCGCTAAATTCCATATCGATATTATCCGTTACGGCATTGCCCGTATTGTCGATAATTCTAAAAAATCCGCGCTGTTTTTCGAGATAAGATATTGGTCCCTGCGCGTGAAGTATTATCGCTACTCCCTTAATTTTGTCGCGAGAAATCGAATAATAATTTATAAGTCCGTCGTCAAGTTCTTTCGGCTCGAAACGGTTTCCCGTTTTCGACAACACAAGCGGCTGCGGAACGACATACAGGTCAAAAATGTTCGGATATTCGCCGTCCAAAATAATCGGAGCGCGAGCGGTTAAATTTTGCGCGTTGTCAAAAAAATCGCTAATATATTCGCCGTCTAAAAGAAAAATACTGTCGTTTTCAAGCGGATACGGAATACTCGTCGATTTTACCCGATAGCGCAATATGTTATTTTCATTTTGTAAATTTTCGGGATTTTCGTCGCCGAAAGTCATCGTAAATTCTTGACCGGGTTCGGGAAAAACGTCCCAAAACAAATACGGATTTCCATTGCGCGTCACTTTAACGGGTTCGCTGAAAACGACGTCGAGAATTCTATTGTTAGTATCCGAAACCGCGTAAATCGCGTGCCAAATTACGGGCGCAATACTGTCTTCTATGCGCGTTTCTTTCGCTTTTATCGTAATGTCGCCGAAAGTTATATTTTCTCGTAATTTAATTACGTCGGCTTTTTCGTCTGCGTTAGTTTTCGGCAAGTTGTCTTTTCTCTTGCCGCCGTCTGCTTCTCTTTTCGCCTGTTCTTCGACTTTCAAAGAAAATCCTTTTTTATCGTCGCTTAAAACAATCGGCTCTATAATTCTAAATCCGCGAGGCAAATCGGGTTCAAGCGCGGCGGATAACATTTGCGCGATTTCCAAATCAATTTCTACGCCGACGTTTATTTTTATCAAATCCGCATATCCGTCTTTAATTTCATCGACGTCAAAATAAACTGCCGCCAAAATTTCCGCTACAATATCTTGGTCGATTATCGCTTTTTTGTTGTCTTGCGCAATTTGTTCGTTTCCGTTTGCAATATCTTTAATTTTTATCGCGGCGGCAGAATTTATGAAAACCGAATCTCCTTTTGAAATTTTTGCGTTATCTTCCGAATTTACGACAAGAACGCACTCGTTTCCGTTTACTTCAACAGCGTCAAATCGAATGTCGTAAAAAGTTTTATCTTCCGTTTTCATAAACTTAAACGGGAGATTTCCGTTTGTAATGTCAATATCAAATCTCTCGCTCAAATAGACGACTAACACGTCGTTTACGCCGTCCAAAACCGACTTAATAATCTTTGCCCGCCGCACAATAACGGGAGCCGCTCCGTCGCGCGGATAAATAATATCGCGATAAAAATCGCCGTCGTTTAAGATTCTATATTCGTCGTTCAAATAAGTTAGCGTTACCTGCATTACTCCGCTTGTGGAGTCCTGCGCGGCGGCGTTGTTTCCCAAATCTATAACGATTTTTTTTCTGTCTTCGTCTCCGTTTTCATCTATCGCGTATTCGACATAAACGACGTAATTTTCAACGCCCGCAAATTTTACGTCAAATAAAATTTCGTCCAATTTTTCGACTTCCTTGTCGAACGGAATAACTATTTCGTCGACGATTCCGTTGCCGTCCGTATCGTAATAAAACGAATTTCCAAACGGTTTCGGCGGCAAATCTACGGATACTATATTAACCGTTACCTTAACCGATTTAACCCAAGCGTCGGTATCGTAACCATATAACGCGGTATCGAGCGCGGTGTAATAAAAAACGTCGGTACTTGTCGGCAATTTTTCAATATTTAGAGAACTGACGTCGTATTTTATTTTTCCGTTTTCTATCGTCGCTTTTGCGCCTATATCGGTCGTAATTTCCTGCGCTTGTAGAATATCCGAAAGTACGCCGTCGGCGTTAAGCGCAACGTCGCTTATCAATTCGCGATTGGTAAGTCCGATAAGCAAATGTCTATTCGCTTCTTTCGGACAATCGATGTCGTGAATATCGTTTTGCAAAACGTCTATAATGCAAATTTTTTCGTATTTGTTAAAATATTCGCGGTCTTCCTGCGGACTAAATTTATTGTCGTTCCACGGGCTTATTCGCACGACAATCGTCGTATCGCTGTTTTCAATTTCGCCGTTTCCCTTTCGCCGCGCAATCGTTTTTACTTTAAATCGGATTTCCTGCTCGTCGGGATTTTCATAATCAATTTTGTAGTTTTCGGTCGTTTTTATTTTACCCTTATCGATTTCAAAGCAATTTAGCGCGATATTGTTTCCCGCTTTGTCAAAAATTTCCGTAATTTCAAAGGAAATATCAAAGTGGCGCATATAACACATATACTTGTTGTCCGCTTCCGGATTATTAAGATTGCCGATATAAATATCGCCGTCTTCCACTTTTAATTCGCCAACCTCTTGGCTTTTTTGCGCTACAAAATCGTAAAATTCCATTACGCGATTTTGAATAAAATTCACAGGCGGCGCGTTATATTCGTCGGGGTCGTCGGTTAATATACGAAACGTAACGGGCTGCGATAATATTGGCTTGACGCTGCCTTGGGGAATCGCCCTAAACTCGGTTAGCGTTATCGTAAAATTTGCGTCGCCTCTGTTGTCGCCGTGGTCTATAATTCTTATCGGAATGCCGATTCTATTTCTTTCGCCGAATAATAATTCTCCTTTTTTGTCGCTAAAATAAGCCCGCGCTTCTCTGTTGTTGTTTGTCAGCAACTGATTCCCCACAAAATCGACGACGCCTTTATCGCTTTTTATTTCGTAAGTTACCGTCAAACTCGAATTTGCAGGAATCGGCTGCGTGAGTGAAAAATAGACAGAATCGGTATAATCGGCGTTTTTATTTGCCGACCATACGACGCTTTTTGGATTATATTTGGGTTCGTCGCAATTCTTTGGTTTGTTCCAGCCGGTATTTATCCAATCCCAACGTTTATCTTCGGGAAGCATTTTGCCTTCGATAACTACAAAAAGCCCCTCGCTACTTTCTGCGCGTATAACATTTTGTCCAAAACAAGCGCCGCAACATATAAGCGACATAATTATTACAAATTTTAAAAACCTGACTTTCATAAATAAAATCCTCCGTTTTATTTTTGTTTTACGCTTTCGCGTTTTATGATTATTTTTCTTGTAATTTATATAGAGAGAGGCGATTAAAGACCGTTTATTTTTAGTAAATATTACTTTAATTACAACTATAATAATTTATCGTTTAAGTTATCTTGAACCTTATATCCATATATAAAATACGAATTAAAATACTAACTTTTACCGACGCCGCGCAAGTGAAAACCGCTTGCATAAGCGATTTTTTTATAAAATTTTCCATTCTATAATATTTCGCATTCAATTTATATTAAATTACGCAAAAGAAAGTTTTTTCTTTGCTTCCGATAAAGAAACGCCTTTTTCCAAAAGAGTAAGCAATTCGTGAATACCTTCCTGTCTGCCTTCCTGTCTGCCTTCCTGTCTGCCTTCCTGTCTGCCTTCCTGTCTGCCTTCTTCTTTCCAGATTTTTTGCGCGTCTTTCAAACTAAATTCCCTAAAAAGCATATTTCTAACCTCCGATGAATATTTTCTTAAAAATTCTTTCAAAACTCCTTTGTTTTCGCAATCTTTTATCGCCTTTACTATCGCTTCTTTCAACTGCATCGTGTTTTCGTTTTTTCTAATTTCGGCAATAAAGGTCTCATATTCGTCAAGCGTTGCGCTGCGTTGCGCAAATTCCGTATTGCAACCTTTATTTATATTGTAAACGCGAACCTTCAAATCAAGATTTATCAAATTTTGAGCGTCGCGCTTTGCAAACATATCGGACAATTTAATTTCCATACTGTCGGGCATTTTATCTTTACCGTTATACAAAACGACAAATTCGGGAGCGGGTATTTCCATTTTTTTTGTCCTGTACATACTTTCCGCGTCGCATATCTTTTCGTAAATTCTCGCTATGTAAACAAGCATTCTTAACGGCATATTGTCGTTTATAGTCGATTGATGCTCAATCAAAACTACAAGCTTACCGTTTATAACAAACGAAATGTCATTTATCCAATCCATAAACAAAACGTCTTCAAGAGTCGTTATTTCTATCTTTGCGTTATCCGCCGAAAAATTAGTATTGAAAATCGCGTTATACAACTCCAATATCATTTTTTCATCGCAACCGAACAACTTCGTAAAAACGCTATCCTTATATTTCCTGTTTGCTTTCATTTTTCTTTTTCCTTAATTTCTACTTTCTTAAAAATACGTTTTGTCAAGCGAATAATGCAAACAAAAAAATCGCGGACGATTTTTAACAAACCGCCCGCGATTAAAATATGCAAGTTTTATTATTCGTCTTTCGCTTTGCCGCCTTGCTTTACTACTATTATCTTACGCTCTTTTATCGACTCGGTATTACCTTTACCGCCGCCTTCGTCAAATACTACATTGCCCTCCACAAGCGCAAGATACGTAGACGCGCCTACTGTTCTGCCAGCCGTGTTTTTACCATTCCAAATAGCATAAGCAACTAAACGACCTTCCCCGACCGTTACTGGCGTAAAGTTAATATTTTCAATTACAGCGTTACCCGTTTGGTCTATTACCTTCATAGAACCTTCAATCTTTGAAATCGGTCCCTTCGCCTCAACTATTACCGCTACGCCGCGTTTCATATCATCGCCTTTAATTCCGTAATAATTCAAAAGATTCGGGTCAAGTCCTTTCGGTCCATCGCTCATCAATACAAGCGGCTGCGGAACTATCAAAACTTCCACATTCTTATCATAAGAACTACTCAATTCAAGCGGAGCAAATACCGACTTATCTTGAACATTCTCCCCGTCGCTTATTACACCCGACGCAACTATTTGCAAACTGTCGCCGTTTAGCGGATAAACAGTCCCCTTTATATTTTTCGGGTCAATACCGCTATATACCAAAATGCTGTCGCTTCCCGCTTTTGCCGTCGGATTGTTAGTACTCACAAGCGGCATAGTGTAATTTGTCGTATCATCTGGCGACTTCTTTCTGAACTTATACGGGTCAACGATTCCTTTCGCCGTCGCCAAATTAACTTTTTCGCTGAATATCACTTCCAAAGTAGAATCCTTCGGTGAATAAATTCCTTTCACGATAACGGGCGCGACTTCGTCTTTCGGCGCGATTTGACCCGCGTTAACCGTAAATATATTAGACAACTGGGTCGTCTGCGTAAGTTTAATAGTATCGTCGTCGATTAAACCCGTTCTATTCGACATTTTTTGGTTTGCAATGGGAACTTCCTTGACGTACAAATTTATCACGCTGCCATTTACGCTTACGCTGTCAATATTGCTCTGTTGCGTTTCCGCGTCTTTACCAAAACGAGTTTCAGAAAGAGACAGGTTAGAAGCAAACGTTTCCGCCGCCGCCTTGGTAATTTCCATTCCTATATCAACCTTAATAAGGTCGATAAAACCGTCGTAAATTTCGTCGAATCCGCCTTTGTCGTTTTTAGTTCCCAAATCAACATAAACGGCGGTTACCGCGTCCATATCCTGAACGATACGCTTTATGAGTTTTACGCGCTTGTTTTCCGGAATAATCTGCTCGGTCGCAAATTCGTTGTTGTCTTTAACCTTAAATGCCGCTTCAACGTTTATAAATACGCTGTCGCCTTCGTCAAGTTTTCCTTTGTGTCTCTCGTTTATAACGACAAACAGAGAATCCGAACTTTCGCTTCCATATCTCTGCGGGTCGCCGTCAAACGTAATTTCAACGAGTTCGCCGTCTTCAATAAACTTTGCGCCGTTTGTAAATCTAAACGGATGATTGCTTCTCGTCAGAATCGACGCCTTTTCGGTCAGGACAAAGATAAGCGAATCCTTTTGGCTCAAAGATTCCACAAAAATCGCGGTTGTGTCTTTGAAAACCACCGCCGCGCGGTCTTCAACATTTACAATGGTGTCTCTAACGGTAGGAACCGCAATGCCAAAAACGTAATCGTTATGCGTAACCGTAATTTCCATCGTGCCGCTAGTTACGTCTTTCGGCGCGCCGTAATTGTCTTCAAGCAAAGTGAGTACAACCGTGCTGTCGATGTCCTTTTCATCATCGTCTTTGGGATAAAACGCTTTGTTGTAGGTTCCGTCGATTCCAAAATCTTTGCCTGCAAATTTTACGTCAAAGTCGGTCGCGTTTATTTCTATTTTTCTGTCGAAATATATCGTAACTTTATCGACTCTGCCGTTGCCGTTTATATCCTCGTAACGCGCGGGCGTTTGGGACTGACGCGGCTCTCTCTGTTTCACGTTAACGACAACCTCGCCTTTCGTAGTATCCACAGTACCGTCGCCGATGTCATAGAACATATAATAAACAAACAAATCTACGCTGTCTCCCGTTGCTTTGCCCTCTTCGTGCGTATATTCGACTATGCCGTTGTCAAGGTCTTTAAATACGATAGTTCCGTTTGTCAATTTAAGCGACATTTCGTTCATCGGCTTGTTAGAATCATCGGGGTCGCCAAATTTGAAACCCACTATTCTAATATCGCCGAACATACGATAAACCGTGTCCTGCAAAGAAAGATAATACTTGTATTTTTGAGTTGTCTTCTTTTCTTCGTTGTAATTTGTAATAAGGGTGTCGTTTTTCCCTGAACCCGCCTTATTACCGTCCATTTCTTCAACAAGCATATCGTAATTGACCGCGCGCGGTTTCGGATACAGCGTAACCTCTAACGTACACAACGTTTTCTCTCCTATGTCGGCGAAATTATTTACTTTAGTCGACCACAAAGGCGAGCCATTGTTAGATGTTGTATAATTAGGGCCCATTGTGTTACCGTTGTTATTGTTAACGGATTGATGCCACTGAACGTTAAGTTTGTCTCTTACGTAATATTCAATCTCGATTTTTATAGAATCCTCGCTGGAATTTGCGCCAAAATCCGCATTGTATTGAAGCATAAACGTCGTGTTAGTATGAATTTGCAAACCAAGCGCACCAGAACTAAATAACGACGGGTCTGGAGAGTTTATTACCTTATAATAGTCGTCAGTACCATGACCGTCTCTATCAATCACAAACTCGGTTCTTGGGTCGGGATCCCAGTCACCGATTCCGCTTCTGTCAGGGTTAAGCACTATCGCTTTAATTTCC
Organism: Chitinivibrionia bacterium; assembly: GCA_009787445.1. Lineage (GTDB taxonomy): Bacteria > Fibrobacterota > Chitinivibrionia > Chitinivibrionales > Chitinivibrionaceae > WRFX01. The sequence continues at coordinate 14,092 of WRFX01000046.1, forward strand.
TTTCTCGCAAAAGCGTTTAAGTAATCTTTTTTGGCAACAAGTATCGGGGATTCCTTGTTTACCTGATTTATGAAAATCGTTACTTCGCCTACCCAAGTAGTATTAAAATCGTCGCTAATAATATTATTACCCGAACTTGCCCTAACTGCGTATTTAAAAGAGTCCTTAAACGGATAATCTTCAGGTAAAAAATCCTCGTTGTTGTGGGTATACGTAAAAGTTCCGTTCGGTTTTAAATCAATTTCGCCGTATTTTGTGCTATCTCTTAATATAACGGTTCCTGCGGAAGTTCCAGTATTGTTTACGGTTAAATAATGATTCGTATCGTTCCACAAAACGTTATCATAACCATTCCACAAAACGCTGACGCTTCCGCCGACACCTAATCTGTCTTTCTGCTTTACAAATATTGTGTCGGGTAAAGGTCTAACGACGTCTTTATCGTTATTGATAAGATTAAGACGAATCGTTTTATATTCCGAATCTTTACTTGTGTTTGTGCAAATGTTGGTATAACTGACAACATCTTTAACCGCATATTTAATTTCAACATATTCAGCGGAAAAAATTTGGGGAATATTCACGGAAACCACATTTCCGTTTGCAGTAACGGTAAATCCACTTGGTACATTCTGAAATACGTTAAGAACTTCATAGCCATCGCGATAACTATTATTCGTCGTTCTGTCGGCGTCCGTTATTAAGTTTGGCGTAATTGAAATTTGAACAGTCGTGCCTCTCATAGCGTCGTTCACTATTGTATCTTTTGCCACAGGAGCGTTGTCGTTTACGGGCAGAATATTAACGTTAATTTTCGCAGTTCCTTTAATAATGGAACCATTGTCGTATTGCTTTGCCAATCCGAAAGTAATTACATCGGTAAATGTTTCAACCGATGGAGCGACGCCACTCAAATTATATAACAAGTTTCCGCCCGACACGGTTGCCGAAGCGCCGGAAATATTCTTTCCCGTCGTAACGGTGCTGTCAATGGTATATTTTATAAGGGATTGGGTAAGATTTTGGTTTGTCCAATCGTTGTCGGTTATTGTTCCCAAAACATTATTGCCGTCTCTAATTTGATTTCCGACTATACTGATAGTTTTTGACGTGTTTTCGCATAATGTCAAAGGAACTTCCGCCGACGGTGAAATGGTAGCCACAGGATTTACCTTGACGTTTACGGTAAATACTTTATCAAAATACGCCGTATTATAACTATAAGTAGCCGTATCGCGAACAGTGAAAGTAAATGAACGGTCGCCCGATGTGGCGACATCGTTGAAAGTGGTATTACTGCCCGTTCTACTCGCTCCGCTGACATTAACGATTTTATATACGTTTGTACCGCCTACGTCTTGTCCAGAAGTGCTGCCGTTAATTGCTGTGCCGACTATTCCTGCAAACGCTAATAATTGCACGTCAGAAAATTGAAGATTTTCCCCGACGTTTGTATTTTGCTGAGGAATTGTAGGATTTACACTACCCAGCGAATTAACGTCGTTCCAAGGGCGAAGCGGTATTGTAACTTCGCCCCAAGGACCTTCATTGAAACCGCTACAACTTAAACCACCACTTGCTATCGCTCTAACTTTAAGCGTTATGCTCGTCCTCGTTTCATAATCAAATACAGTCGAATTAGTGGCGCTTTCGTAAATATCTCTCGCTTTTATTACTCCGTTTTCGACCATAAAGTATTTGTTAATACTATCGTTAGGAACGCTAGGTGTACCGCTTTGTAACTCATAACCGTTTGCCGGATTCCCCGCTCCTCCCGTTGCAGAAACCGTTACGAGCGTTTGGTTTTTCGGATATGTCGGTTGTGTTCCAGTCGTTGTTTGCTGTGATGTCGGAATTTCGCGTCGGAATTCATATATTCCCGTTGGACTAACAGGAGAAAATATCGGCGCGGATAATGCTACTTGCTGTTGTCCGGTGGTGGCTATGGTTACTGTTTGATTAGCAGGTTTGGTAAAAGTATAATGCGGCGTGGTGGGATCGAATCTACAATTTGTCGCATAAACAAAATTCTCAAATGAAATATTGAAAGTTCCGTTTTTGAATTCATTGTTTCTTAATACGCTAATCGGTATATTAGCGGTTTTACCGGGATTAAACCTTAAAGTATCGTTAACGACGCGGACATCGGTATTCGCGGAAGCATTTCCTATGGTAATATTGCCTGTTGCTGGAGTTGTACTTATTGTGTAAGGCAATTTAACTTCGTGGGCGCAAACATAATCTGCATTTGTAGAAACTGTTGCGGTATGACTATTATATGCCGAATTACATTGCTGCTGTCTATTAAACGTAACATTCGGCGCGGTAAATCCCGCTGTAACGGAATTGAAGGCAACGTAAGTAAAACCGTCGCCGCCATTATAATTGGCAATAAATTCAACATCTTTTCCCATAACCTGACCGTATAATTTTGAGTTGTTATTAACAGAAATTTTTCCTTGTGGTGCGATGGCTGTCGCAACTAAAGCAGAAGGAGATGTTAATGATACATTTCCCAATGTTACAATTACTATTTGTCCTAACGCATTGCTGGGAATATTACTGATTTCTATATGTTCTCCAGAGCCTCCACTTGCATTAACAACGGCTCCTTGTGGAACAATTGCCCCAAAATTGTTTATTGTAACATTATTTTTTACATAAATTATCGTTCTGTAACTACCATTAACTGGTCTGATAGTTAATTGTTTTACTCCGGAAGAAATAGTAATGGCATCGTAAAAATGAACCCCCGCGTCTATCTCGCCTTCTGTCAAGGTAGAGAGTGTTTTACCAGCAAAAAAATTATTAACGTCGCTAATTTTAGGGAATAAAGGGTATGGATTTGAAAAAATGTTCTGTGCATTTTTGTAATATACTGTGCCGTCTTTTGATGCCGGTAAAAATCCATTATTGTTGTACTTAAAGCTAGTACCTGCTGCCATTTGAAAATTCGAAGTACCTGTTAAATTTCCCGCTAAACAGTTGGCATTAGATACAAATTGTCCCCCTACACTAAACGTTCCAGGAGTTCCAACTAAACCTGTACCCCCTGGCGTTTTACAATTCCAATTAAAAGTTATACTATTGCTAGCGTATACAGAATGTTGCAATAAATATGGGTCAAATTGCGGACTTTGGGAACTTACTATATTCCACGTAGTATCAGGCAATTGCCCATAAATACCCCCCCCCCCCCC
>WRFX01000047.1 GCA_009787445.1 Chitinivibrionia bacterium
GCCTTATAGAGTACTTGCGCTTTGCGACGCGGATTTAAGTTTTGCGGCGGCAAAATGTTACGATTTGGAGGTCTGGGCGGCGGGCGAAAAAAAGTGGCTTGAAGTTTCGTCTTGCAGTAATTTTGAAGCGTTTCAAGCGACGAGAATAAATATTCGATTTAGAAGAAACGGCGGAAAACCCGAATTTGTTCATACGCTAAACGGCTCGGGAGTGGCTACCGCAAGAATTTTGGTCGCGATTTTAGAAAATTATCAGACAAAAGACGGCGCGGTTATCGTTCCAAAAGTATTAAGACCATATATGGACGGACTTGAAGAAATTGCAAATTCCCGAATCTAAAAATATTCAAATTGTTAAAATTTTTCGCACCACGCTAAAAAAGAAAATTTTTGAAGCGGTTTATGCGCTTTTCGGACGAATCGCGCCGAACACTTCCCGAAACATATTGCTTTTTATCGCGACTTTGGGAATTATCGGATGGGCTGTTTATACGCAATATATGATAGACCGTCTGCAAAGATTCAGCCACGCGACGACCGAAACTTACGCGCAACTTATAAGCGAAGCGTTTTACGATAAAATGGGAACGCAAGTGGAATATATAATTCTTGACCAGATAATTCAGGATTTTGATATGCCGATAATAATTACCGATATGATGGGCAGACCGAAAGTTTGGAAAAACATAACGAAAGGAAAATTATTTTGGAAAAAAAAGATTTCGCAGGAAGATTATCGTTATGAAACAATGCAATATCTTATCGCCGAAACGGAAAATTTGAAGAAAAATTATAGTCCGCGAATTATTTACGGACGCGACAAACGCGCAGGTATGGGGTTTTTGTATTACGGCAACAGCAATTTTATAAGCGGACTAACGTTTTTGCCGTATTTGGAAGTATTTTTTATAATATCGTTTGTCGCGATAGTTTATTTGATTTTGCGCGCGTTTTTGGTCGCCGAACAAAGCAGTTTGTGGGTCGGACTTGCGAAAGAAACCGCGCATCAACTCGGAACTCCGCTTACGTCTTTGACCGGCTGGATTGAATATATACAAACGGAATGTAAAAATTGCGACGAAACCGACGACAATTTTCTCTTTGAAGGATACGACAATAAAGACGATTTTTCAAAGCAGATTTATCAAATTTCGCAAGATATGTCGCGAGATGTCGCAAGAATAAAAAAAGTAACCGACAGATTTTCGTATATCGGCTCAAAACCGCTTCTTGAAAAGAAAAATCTTAAAACTATTATAGACGAACACATCGCTTATTTTTCTAAACGCCTGCCGAAATCGGAAACGAAAAGAATCGACATCGAATACGATTGTCTTGAAAAATTGCCCGCGTTTGTAAACGGCGATTTAATTTCGTGGGTTTTGGAAAATCTTTTCAAAAATTCGCTCGACGCGCTCGATACGGATTTCGGCGTAATTTCGCTTCGGGCGGTTCACATAAAATCGGATAAAATTATAAGAATTACGCACAGAGACAACGGAAGAGGAATTCCAAAAGAACAGCGAACAAGCGTGTTTTCGCCCGGATTTACCACAAAAACTCGCGGCTGGGGACTCGGACTTACGCTTGCAAAAAGAATTATAGAAGAGTATCACGGAGGAAAAATATTTATTTCGTGGTCGCAAATTTCAAAAGGAACCGAATTTGTTATAGAACTTCCCGCCGCCTTGGACGCGGACGCGAAAAAAAGAAAAAAAGGAGAAAAAAATGCTTCCTGAAACGGTTACAGTTGTAGAAAACGACGGAAAAACTTATTATCTTGTGGGAACCGCGCACGTATCCGGCGAAAGCGTAAAAGAAGTCGGCGACGTTTGCGAAGAAGTGAAACCCGATTCCATTTGCATAGAACTTTGCCAAAAGCGTTACGACAACATTAAAAATCGCGACCAATGGAAAAAAACCGACGTTTTTACCGTAATAAAAGAAAAAAAAGTTTTGCTTTTGCTTACCAATTTAATAATGTCGTCGTTTTATAAACGTCTGGGAAAAGAACTCGACGTAGAACCCGGCGCGGAACAGATGAAAGGCGCGCAGGAAGCCGAAAATTTAGGCGTAAATTTAGTTCTCGCCGACAGAAATATCGATATAACGTTAAAAAGAGTTTGGGGCGGACTGACGTTTGGACAAAAAGTTAAAGTAATTTTCGCGTTGTTTTCTATGTTGTTTTTCGCCTCCGAAAAGATAGATAAAGATACGATAGAAGATATGAAACAAAGCGAAAATATAGGCGACGTAGTTGACGAGTTGGCGAAAGAATTTCCGGGAATTAAAACTCGTTTGCTAGACGAACGCGATTTGTATCTCGCGGAAAAAATTCGCACGGCGGAAGGCAAAAAAATAGTCGCGGTTTTGGGAGCGGCGCATTGTAAAGGCGTCGCGGAACACATAAAAACGCCGTTTGATTTATCGGAAATTGAAAAAATTCCGCCGAAATCCGTTGTTCCCACTATTATCGGATGGGGAATTTGCGCCGCGATAATCGCTCTTTTAGTTTACGGTTTTTTGAGCAATGCCGAAAAGGGAGTTGAAAATATATTTTGGTTTTGGGTTCTTACGGGCGGATTTTCGAGTTTGTTTTGCGTTTTTGCTTTTGCGCATCCGCTTACGATATTGACGGCGTTTTTTGCCGCGCCTTTCGCCGTAATTCATCCGATGATTGCGACGGGCTGGATTGCGGGTCTTGTTCAGGCGGCTATAAAAAAACCGACGGTAGTCGATATGGAAAACGTGGCGAGCGATACTGAATCCGTAAGCGGTTTTTGGCGAAATTCGTTGACGAGAATTTTACTTGTAGTCGTTTTTGCCAATATCGGAGCGACGCTTGGCGCGTCTATTGCTTTGGGAAAAATTTTTACGAATATTTTTTGAGTATTGACAGAAACGGGGGAGAAATAAAAGAATTTATAAAAAACAAAGTTCGACAATAAATCAAAATAAATAAAAATTTTCTTCACATTACCATAAACAAAATATTCTTTTTCCGATATTAGAATGTAGGATTGTCAGAATTTTATCGAAAAGTACATATTTATAAAAAAATATCGCTTTTTTGTCGAGAAATTTATTATATTTAAACTAAAAATTTGCCTATCGTCATTTTTATCTATGGATTTTTTACAATCGTCGGGAGATTTGGTTTGTATAAAATATTATACGTATTATTTTTAACGCTTCTATCGGGATGCACGCTTCCCATTCCGTACTCGGAATATCCGATGTATAATTCATATTCAGACGGATTTGTAAGAATGCTTAAAATAAATTCAAGTATTATAGACGTTGAAAAAGAACAAATAAATACAAAAGAAGAACTTTTGGCGTATTTTGACGCAAACAATAATAGAAACACAGACCTTTATAATTTCAACGATAGGTTTTTATGGATTTCCATAACGGGAGAAATTGACGCTTCTATTTATGAATATGTAGTGTATATAAAGCCGTTATGTAAAAACAAACCTGTGTTAAACACAAATCTTTACGCTTCGGGAATGCCAATATCTATAAATTTTCAAAAGAGAGAGTTCGGAAGTCATAGTTACTATATAACAAGTTATGACGGGCGTATATACCAAAGCAATCAACAAGTTGTTTTAGTAAAAGGAAATCCTGAATATTGGGTAGACCCTTCGTATGAATACTACGGGGAAAAATTTGTTATTTTGCCCGTTTGCGATAATTTAGAAAATGATATGAGCGAGTTGCGCTTTACTTATACCGTAGAAAAAGTTCAAAAAAATTAGAAACTATGAAAAATAAAGTTTTAATTCTTTCGCTTCTTTTTGCATTTATCCCTGTTTATCCGATAGTCGATATTGTGCCGTTGTCTCCATACGTTAACAGAGGATGCTCTTTTGATTTCAATTTGTCATATAATCCTACTATAATTACTCATTATTACGAACAAAAACCGCAAGAATACAAATATTCTGTTTATGCAAATGTTATATATTTTATAAGAAACGATTGGGAACCGGAATTTTGGTCTTTCAATTTAGGATTTCCAAATGAAAAATTTGAAATGTCTTTTTTGCTTAGAACTTTTACCCGCATACCCGTTTCAAAATTTCGTATAAAAATTAAACTTTTTGAAAAAGGAGAAGACCGAATTTTTAGAAATATAGCGCTTTCTTCTTTTATCGGCGTATCTGAAAAAACATATAGCGACGGCACGGGGCTACTAATAAACAACTCCAGAGAAGTCGGGATATCGAGCGTAGGAAATTCTATATATTATGGCGGCATATCTTTGGGAACAAGAAAAAAAATAGATGAATTTTCTTATTTTGAAGTATTTGCAAATCCGTATTTTTCACTTATTAAATATAGGGGGCTTGGAAATAAATCATACGACCCCGCTAAAATTTTAGGCAACCTTTATGCTTCCGAAGAAAACCTTTCTTTACAGATTCCTTACATTATCGTTCCCGTTAGCGTCGGTTTTAAGTATAAACAACTTGAATTAAAAACAGGCGTCGCAATTTCAACGCCGATAGGAGGAGAAACAAAGAATTTGGATAGAGAAGGAACTTTTTTAGATAAAGTTGTAGTCGATTCGTATAATTTTCCGCAAATTCCCTTTTTTGCCGAAATTAGTTTTATCACAAAATCCAGAAAAGCAGATAAAAAATCAGATAAAAAATCGAAAAACAACAAAAATATATAGTAAATATAAAAAAATTATTTTTTTAACTATTGACAACTCGCGCATACAAATATTATATTTGTCCCGATTTTATGAAATTTTTTAAAAGAGCAAAGGTGTTTTTCAAAATGAAAACCTGTGTAATTAACGCAAACTCAATAGAAAGAAAATGGCTATTGGTGGACGCGGAAAACGTAGTGCTTGGAAGATTGGCTTCCAAATTGGCTTATCTGCTTATGGGAAAAGGAAAAGTAAATTATTCTCCCAATCAGGACCACGGCGATTATATTGTCGTGGTAAATGCGGAAAAAGTGGCTCTTACGGGCAACAAAGAAGAAACAAAAGGGTACTTTCGCCATTCGGGTTTTGCCGGCGGCGACAAAGTTCGTCCCTTTAAGGTTCAGAGAGAACTCAACGCTTCGATAATTATTGAAAAGGCGGTTCACGGAATGCTTCCAAAAAACGCGCGCGGAAAAGCGATTGAGAAAAAAATGTTTGTGTACGTCGGGAACGAACATCCCCATACGGCGCAAAAACCGGAAAAAATATCTATTTAAGGAGTATCAATTTGAACGATACAATAGTTACCGTTGGTAGAAGAAAATGCGCTATCGCAAGAGTTTTTCTTCGTAAAGGAAGCGGAAAATTACTCGTAAACGGCGAAGAAATTGCCGATTATTTGAAAAGCGAAACGCTCCTTTTAGACGCTAAAAAAGCGTTCTCCGTTTTGGAAAACGCAGGAAATTACGACGTGAAAATTAACGTCTGCGGCGGCGGATTGAGCGGACAAGCGGGCGCAATTCGTTTGGGAATCGCAAGAGCGTTGGTCGAAGCGGATGCACAAAATCGCACTACGCTTAAAAAGGCGGGGCTTCTTACTCGCGACGCAAGAGAAGTCGAAAGAAAAAAATACGGACAGGCGGGAGCAAGAAAAAGGTTCCAGTTCTCGAAGAGATAATTTTTATAGTTTTTATATTTACGCACGTTCGGATGCAACGGGTTCTGTCGAAAGACAGCGGTTGCCGAACGGAGGTTAAACCCGTTAAAATTTGAAGGAGTTTTATGTCGGCTGTTAAACTTGAAGAACTGCTTGAAGCAGGAGCGCATTTCGGGCATCAGACCCAGCGCTGGAATCCCAAAATGGCGCAGTATATTCTTTGCGCAAGAAATGGGATACATTTTATCGATTTAAGCAAAACCATTTCGTCGCTCGATACGTTTATCGAAAAAGTTAGAGACGTAACAAGCAAAGGCGGAAAAGTTTTGTTCGTCGGAACAAAAAAACAATTAAAGGCATACATCAAAGAAGAAGCGGAACGCTGCAAAATGCCTTTTGTTACCGAAAGATGGCTTGGCGGAATGCTTACAAATCTTTCGACCGTAAAAGAAAGTATTCGCCGCTTGGAAAAATTGGAAGCGGAAGAACAAACCGAGAATTTCCAAAAATTAACCAAAAAAGAACAGAGCCAAAAAATTCGCGAAAAAGAAAAATTACTTTCGGTTTTGGGCGGAATTCGCGATATGAAACATAATCCCAAAATCGTATTTGTAGTAGATACTATTCGGGAACATTTGGCGGTTGCCGAAGCGAGACGTTTGGGAATAAAAGTCGCGGCTATCGCGGACACAAACAGCAATCCCGATTTGATAGATTACGTAATTCCCGCAAACGACGACGCAATAAAATCGGTTAAAGTCGTTACGTCGAAAATCGTAGAAGCGATTATAGACGCGACGAAAGACCTTAAAATAGTCGCGGAAAAAGACGGAGACGATAAAAAGTCGGCGAAAACAAGATTCGATAAAGGCGAAGACGAAGGCGAAGAAAAAAACAAGCCCGTAAAGAAAATCAGAAAAAAAACGAATTAGTTTTCGATGAGATTTTGTGAATCTCTTTGCCCGAAACGCGAAGAGATTTTTATTCAATTAAAATTAAAAAAAGGAAGAAAAAATGGCGATAACAGCGGCAATGGTAGCGGAATTACGCGAAAAAACAGGACTTGGAATGATGGATTGCAAAAAGGCGCTGACCGAAGCGAACGGCGATATGGCGCTTGCGATAGAAAATTTGAGAAAAAAAGGCGCGGCGACCGCGACGAAACGTTCTGGAAAAGCGACGAAAGAAGGCAAAGTAGTATCGGTAAGCGACGGAAATTTTTCGGCGATAGTTGAAATAAACTGCGAAACGGAACCCGTTTCAAAAGTCGACGATTTTGTAAATCTGCTCGAAGAAATTAAAAAGGCGATTTCGGCGAACAAACCTGCAAATCTCGACGCGCTTTTGACGACAAAAATCGGCTCGCAAACGCTTCAAGAAAAAACCGTAGAACTTATTGGAAAAATCGGCGAAAAAATTGTAATATCTTCTTATTACGCGCAAACGGCAAACGGCAACGAATTAAACTTTTCTTATGTTCACTCGAACGGAAAAGTCGGCGCACTCGTAAAATTTTCGGCGGACAAAGACGTTTCGTCAAACGCGGACGTAAAACAACTCGGAAGCGACGTATCTATGCAAATTGCGGCTCAAAAACCGCTTGCGATAGACAGAAGCGGAATTTCTGCGGACGTAATAGCCAAAGAAAAAGAAATTTATTTGGAACAAATTAAAAACGACCCGAAAAACGCGAGTAAGCCCAGCGAAGTTTTGAGCAAAATAGCGGAAGGAAAATTGTCGAAATTTTTCAAAGAATCGACGCTTGTCGACCAAGAATTTATTAAAAACGACAAAATTTCGGTTCAGCAACTTATCGACGAGACATCCAAAAAAGTCGGCGCGAAAATTAGCGTTTGCGCGATGAATATGATTGAACTCGGCGCAAACAGCGTAGAGGAATCCGAGGAATAAAACAAAATGGCGAAGTATAAAAGAATACTTCTGAAATTGAGCGGAGAAGCGCTTGCCGGCGATGTCGGCTACGGCGTTTCTTCCGATATTGTTTTAAGCGTCGCGCAGGATATTAAGCAAGTTGTCGATAGCGGCGTTGAAATTGCCGTAGTTATCGGCGGCGGAAATATTTTTCGCGGAGTTGCGGGAGCGACAAACGGGTTTTCGCGCACCGCCGGCGACAATATCGGAATGCTCGCCACTTTAATAAATTCCATTACGCTTGCCGAAACGCTAAAAAAAATCGGCGTCGACGCCCGCGTTATGAATGCGTTTTCGGCGGATAAAGTCGCCGAATATTTTACGGTAGAAAACGCGCTTCGACACCTTAAAAAAGGAAGAGTCGTAATTATTTCGGGCGGAACGGGAAATCCGTTTTTTACGACCGACACGGCTGCGGCTTTGCGCTGCGCGGAACTCGGCTGCGACATATTTTTTAAGGCGACGAAAGTCGACGGAATTTACGACAAAGACCCAAAAAAGTTTGACGACGCGATAAAATTCGATGAAATAACGCACGACGAAGCGCTTAAAAGACAACTGAAAATTATGGATTTGACGGCTTTTTCGCTTTGTTTGGACAATCGTCTTGAAATTTTGGTTTTTGAATTGCTTAAAAAAGGGAATATTCTTCGCGCCGTAAACGGAGAAAAAATCGGCACGACAGTAAAGAAAGGATAGGTTTTATTTATGGTTGAAACTATTAAAAACGATACGAAAGAAAAAATGGAAAAATCGCTTGAAACGTTAAAATCGCATTTCAAAAAAATTCGCACGGGACGGGCTTCCGTCGATATGCTTGACGGAATAAAAGTCAGTTATTACGGAACTCCCACGCCGCTTAATCAGGTCGGAAACGTTTCTACTCCCGACGCTAAAACCATAGTTGTTCAACCGTGGGAAAAAACGCTTATCGGCGAAATTGAAAAAGCGATTTTGGCTTCAAATTTGGGAATTACGCCGCAAAACGACGGAAACGTAGTTCGTTTGAGCGTTCCCGCAGTTACGGAAGAGCGCCGCAAAGAATTGGCGAAAGAATGCAAAGCAATATCGGAAGACATAAAAGTCGCCATAAGAAATATCCGCAAAGACGGAAACGAACACATTAAAAAAGCGGAAAAAAACAAGGAATTGAGCGAGGATTTATCCAAAGACGCTCAAGACGGTATTCAAAAACTTACGGATTCCTATATTGCCGAAGTAGATAAAATATTATCCGCAAAAGAAAAAGAAGTTTTGAACGGTTAAAATTTATGGATTTTTCGCAATTTAATCTAAATCAAAAAGTTATGGACGGCGTAAACGAAGCCGGCTTCGTTACTTGCACGGGCGTTCAGGAAAAAGTTATTCCTCTTGCGCTCGCGGGTTACGACGTTTGCGTTCAATCGCAGACGGGAACGGGAAAAACCGCGGCGTTTTTGCTGTCGCTTTTTGAAATTATGGAAAAAAGCGAATACAGAGAATTTGCGCTAATTATTGTTCCGACTCGCGAACTTGCCGCGCAAATCGAAAAAGAAGCGAAACTTTTGGGCAAATTTTTGCCTTACAATATCGCCTCGATTTACGGCGGAATGCGCTATGAAGAACAGGAAGAAAATTTGCGAGTCGGCGTGGAAATTCTCGTCGGCACTCCCGGACGTCTCATAGATTTGCACAATAAAGGAACGTTGCAACTCGACAAATATCATTTTGCGGTTATAGACGAAGCGGACAGAATGTTCGATATGGGTTTTTATCAGGATATTCGTAAAATTTTTAGAGCGTTGCCCAAAAGGGAATTTCGCCAAACTATGCTTTTTTCGGCTACGATGAGTTTTAAGTGCCAAATTTTAGCGCAGGATTTTATGCGCGACCCCGTAAATATCGCAATAAATCCCGAAACGATAACCGTCGATAAAATAGAGCAAAAAATTTATCACGTCGGAAGTTCGGACAAGTTTAAGTTGATGTTGGGAATACTGAAAAAAGCGCCCGAAAAACGCGCCATAGTTTTCAGCAATATGAAAAATTTGTGCGACGAACTTACGCAACGACTCAAAATAAACGGAATTTCGGCGGTTCAACTTACGGGAGATATGGGGCAGCAACACCGAGCCGACGCGATAGACAATTTTAAGCGCGGAGGAATTACAGTTTTGGTCGCGACGGATATTGCCGCTCGCGGAATACACGTAGATAATTTGGACATTGTTATAAATTACGACATTCCTATGGACGCGGAAAATTATATACACAGAATCGGACGAACCGCCCGCGCGGGAAAAGACGGAGTCGCATACACGTTTGCGTGCGAACATTTTGTAGAATATTTGTCGGCGATTGAAGAGAGAATTGAGAAAAAAATTCCGTCGATAGTCGCCTGCGGAGAAGATTTTGCAGAAGACGCGAGCGTCGGCGTTTCTTGGCGCGCGGATACGGACGTAAAAAAGCACAGTCCAAGAAGCCGCAGACCCGTTTTAGACAAAAGAAGAAATATGAAACCGCGCCTCGAAAAAACCTTTCGTAAATCAACTTCGGCAAAATAATCAAAAACGGAGAAATATAGATATGAGCGACCTGTCAAAACTTCGCAACATAGGAATTATGGCGCACATAGACGCAGGAAAAACCACCACGACCGAGCGGATATTATATTATACGGGCGTCGTTCACGCAATGGGCGAAGTTCACGACGGAAACACCACTATGGATTGGATGATTCAGGAACGCGAACGCGGCATTACCATAACTTCGGCGGCGACCGCGTGCGTATGGAAAGACGTAAATATTAACATTATCGACACTCCCGGACACGTGGATTTTACCGTCGAAGTGGAACGTTCTTTGCGGGTTTTGGACGGAGCGGTCGCGCTTTTCGATTCCGTAAGCGGAGTTCAGGCGCAAACCGAAACCGTTTGGCGGCAGGCGGACAAATACGGCGTTCCTCGAATTGCTTTCGTAAACAAAATGGACAAAAACGGAGCGGACTTCTTTAACGTCCTGAATATGATGAAGAAAAAACTCACGGGAAAACACGTCGCGGCGCAAATTCCTGTCGGTGCGGAAAGCGGTTTTGAAGGACAAATAGATTTGATAAAAATGGTCGCGCTTAAATATGACAATGGCGATTTGGGCGCAACCGTTACGCAGGAAGAAATTCCCGAAAACCTTAAAGACGACGCGGAGTTTTGGCGCGAAAATCTGCTTGAAAATATCGCGGAATACGACGACGAAATGATGAGTATGTATTTGGACGGCAAACAAATTTGCGACGAAATAATTTACAGAACGCTACGAAACGCGACGATAAATAACGGGGTCGTTCCCGTTTTTTGCGGCTCCGCTTTTAAGGATAAGGGAGTTCAGCCGATTCTTGACGCGGTCGTTTCTTTTTTGCCGTCGCCTTTGGACAGAGGAGACGTCGCGGGAAAACTCACAAACGGCGAAAAAACCGTTCGTCATCCGCAAAACAGCGACAAATTTTCTGCGATTGTTTTTAAGATAGCCAGCGACGAACACGTCGGACGGCTCGCGTTTATCCGCGTTTATTCGGGAACGGCGACCACCAAAGGACGAATGTTAAATCCTCGAAACGGCAGAAAAGAAAAAATTACCCGTTTTTTCAAAATGCATTCCGACAAGCGAACTCAAATAGAAGAAGTTTCGGCGGGCGACATAGTCGCGGTCGTAGGGCTTAAATGGACGACTACGGGCGATACGCTTTGCGACGAAGATTTTCCAGTCGTTTTTGAGGGCTTGGAGTTTGCCAAACCTGTGATTTCGGTATCGCTTGAACCGAAAAACGTCGAAGAGGAAGCGAAAATGCTCGAGGCGCTCGCCCGTCTTGAAGACGAAGACCCGACTTGCCAATCAACGGAAAACAAAGAAACAGGACAGCGGCTTTTGTCGGGAATGGGAGAATTGCATTTGGAAATTTTAGTCGACCGCCTTAAACGCGAATTTGGCGTACAAGTTTCGACGGGCAAACAGCAGGTCGCGTATCGCGAATCGATTTGCGGATGCGCAAGCGTTAGTGAAAATTTTAGAAAACTTTTGGACAAAAAAGAGCATAGCGTCGATATGACGATAAAAGTAGAGCCGCGCGAAGACATTTCAAAAGACGTGGTTTTTGAAAGCGAAATAGAAGACGAAAACGTTCCGCAAACGTTTATAGAAGCGATAAAAGAAGGCGTTTTGGAATCGCTTTCGAGCGGCGAAAAATCGGGATTTCCCGTAATAGGAATAAAAGCGGTTCTCACAAATTTGACAATTCACGAAATTGAAACCAACGAAATAATTTGCAAAATCGCCGCTTCCACGCTTTTCAGAAAGGCGTGCATAAAAGCGGGCGGAGTTATTCTTGAACCCGTTATGTCGCTTGAAATCGTTTCTCCCGAAGAATTTGTCGGCTCGATTATTAACGACCTTAACGCTCGGCGCGGAATAGCTAAGGGAATAGACGTGCAAGGACTTCATCGCGTAATTCACGCGGAATCGCCGCTGTCGGAAATGTTTGGATATGCGACGCAAATTCG
The DNA here is from genome assembly GCA_009787445.1 of Chitinivibrionia bacterium. GTDB lineage: Bacteria > Fibrobacterota > Chitinivibrionia > Chitinivibrionales > Chitinivibrionaceae > WRFX01. The sequence continues at coordinate 12,068 of WRFX01000047.1, forward strand.
CTCGCTTTCGCAGGGTAGGGCTTCCTATACCATGTCGTTTTCAAATTATCAAACTTGCGGAGGTAAACTTGAAACCGAGATTTTGCGTTCGATAGGAAGAATTTATTGAGAAATTTACTTGAAGATTGAAATTTTATAAAAAATCCCACTTTCACCAAAAAAATATAGTATTTTATCGTTAAAAAATATGTTTTTCAAGGAAATTTATTATGGCAATACCGAAAATTTTAACGGAAATTTCAAAAAATTATTTTAACTTTAAAAAATATTTTCCGCAATATGTATAATGTAGAACAATTAGGACAGGTTTTTACTCCGCAGTTTATTGTGGCTCAAATGCTTCAACTTCGCAAAAATTTCGGCTCGGGTTTAGAACCGTCGGCGGGAGACGGGGCTTTCGCTAATAGCATTCCGAATTGCGTTGGCATTGAAATCGACGGAAAACATTGCGCTAAAAATTCAATAAATATGGATTTTTTTGATTATTCCGTAAATAATAAATTTGATACGATTATTGGAAATCCGCCGTTTGTTCGTTTTCAAGATATTTTGCCCGAAACAAAAAACAAACTGAAAAGCGTTTTGTTTGACGGACGGACAAATTTGTATATGTTTTTTATTGAAAAATGTATAAATCATTTGACTCAAAACGGCGAATTGATTTTTATTACGCCGCGCGATTTTTTGAAAGCGACGTCAAGCATAAAACTCAATGATTTTATATACAAAAACGGCACAATTACCGATATAATTGACTTGGGCGACAAAAAAATTTTTGACGGTTACTGTCCAAATTGCATAATTTGGCGGTTTGAAAAAGGCAATTTTTCGCGAAAAACAAATATTTCAAAAGAGTTTATTTTCTGCAACGGACAACTGCTTTTCACGGATAATTTTTATCCGATAAAGTTTAGCGACGTATTTTTTGTGAAAGTCGGAGCAGTCAGCGGAAACGATAAAATTTTTGCGAACGAAAATTGCGGAAACGTCGAATTTGTTTGTTCTTCGACTTACAAAACGGGCAAAACAAAAAAGATGATTTACAACGAAAAAAGCGAATATTTACAAGAACATAAAGATATTTTAATGAAACGCGCAATACGAAAATTTGACGAAACAAATTGGTGGCAATGGGGCAGAAATCATTTTGTTTCCTCGCAAAATAGAATTTATGTAAACGGAAAAACGCGAAATAAAAAACCGTTTTTTGTGCATAATTGCAAAAATTACGACGGCTCGCTTTTGGCAGTTTTTCCTAATAATCCGAAAGCGGACGTCGATAATTTATGCGAAAAATTAAATTCGGTAAATTGGTTTGAATTGGGTTTTGTTTGCGACGGACGATATATTTTTTCGCAAAAATCCCTTGAAAATTCTATTTTGCCGGACGATTTTCGAGAAAATATTGAAAAAAATATATTGATTTAAAACATAAAATAATTAAAATTTTACAAAAAACTACATTTTCACAAAAAAATATAGTATATTATCATTAAAAAAGGAGAAAAAAATGTCGGTAATGCAATTAAAAAAGAATAAAATGAAACATTTGTATCTCGGTATTCAAGACGACAAATATAACTTTTTTGTCGAATTGATAAAAAATCTAAATTTTGTGAAAATCGAATATGATGAAATGCCCGTTGCAAAAAGCAAAAAAGAAATTATTATAGCGAATATTAAAAAGGGATTTGCCGATAAAAAAGCAATAGACAAAGGCGAACTGAAAACTTTTCCGATTGAGAATTTGTTTGATGAGTAGCGAAATAAGATTTACGGAGCATTTTAAGAAAGAATATAAAAAACTCGCGAAAAAATACGTTTCATTAAAAGACGATGTGTTTTCGTTGGTTGAAATGTTAAAAGAAAACCCCACAACAGGAACTAATCTTGGCAATAATATATACAAAATACGTATGGCAATCTCTTCAAAAAGAAAAGGCAAAAGCGGCGGAGCAAGAATTATCACTTATTTTGTAGATAAAGATAATATTGTTTATTTGCTTTCAATTTACGACAAAAGCGAAGAAGTAAATATTTCCGATAACGAAATTAAGAAGATATTGGAAGAAATGGAATAACGGCTAATTCGGAGAATAAATGCAATACACAAATAAATATTATTCGCCGTTAGGCGATATAACGATGGCGAGTAACGGCGAAGCGTTGACGGGGTTATGGTTTGAGCGTCAAAAATATTTTGGCGATACGCTGTCTGCGGAAAATGAAGAACGAGACCTGCCCGTATTTGAACAGACAAAACGGTGGCTTGCTCTATATTTTTGCGGGGAAAATCCCGATTTCACACCGCCGCTATCGTTACATTCCACGCCGTTTCGTCTTGCGGTATGGGAAATATTGCGAACTATTCCATACGGACGCGTTTCGACGTATGGAGATATTGCGAACATCATAGCGAAACAAACGGAATTAAAAAGAATGTCCGCGCAGGCGGTAGGCGGCGCGGTTGGGCATAACCCGATTTCCATTATAATTCCGTGCCACAGGGTAGTCGCAAGCAACGGCAGTTTAACGGGATACGCGGGAGGTATCGATAAAAAAGTTAAATTGCTTACTCTTGAAAAAGTTGATATGCGGCGTTTGTTTGTTCCAAAAAAATCGACGGCGTTATGATATGGAAAAATCATATAAATATATAAAATTATATCTTTCTTCAAAATATGAACAAATAATAATAGCGCCTCATTATTTTAATGAAGACGGGTTAATATTTGAACAGGATATTTGTTATACGTATAGTATTGATATTGACGAAGAAACGCTTGGAATAAAAATAATAGACGCGTTAAACAAATATACGTTAAGTAAAAAACGTTATTTTAACAACGATAAGTTATCCAAATGGTCTGCTTTTGTATATAGCAAATTGAAAACAATAAAATCGTTTAGAGAAAATTATTTTTGCATTTCAATAAGCGATGAAAACGGATATATAAATTTTGGAATAGAGTATAAAAAAACAGATAAATACGGCGGTTATGTAAAAAATATATTGAAAATTCCAAATGATTCAAAGGAAAGCGACATTGGAAAAACAATAAGAGAAATTTATTTTTCTAAAATTAGCCAAAACCGTTGAAATTACCTTAATTTTTTGCCGACATATACACTTGATAAGCCGCATATCGTATTCTTTTACAGAAAAAGTGAGAATATATATAAAAAACTCCACTTTCGCACAAAAATATGGTATTTTATCATTAAAATTGTGTTTTTTAAGGAGAATTTAATGAAAAAAGCGGTATTTTTAACATTGTTGTTTGTTTTTTGGGGAAATATGGAATTGTACGCGCAAAATCAAAATCAAAAGGATAATATTTTAATCGTTTATTATTCAAAAACGGGCAATACGAAAACCGTTGCGGAATATATTCATAAAACCGTCGGGGGAGACATTTTTGAAATTAAAACCGTAAATTCTTATCCCGAAGAATATCAAGCCACAACGGAACTCGCAAAAAAAGAACAAGAGACAAACGCTCGCCCAAAACTTGTTTCAAATGTGGACAATATCGGACAATATAACACAATTTTTATTGGCTATCCGAATTGGTGGGGAACTATGCCTATGGTTTTTTTCACTTTTTTTGAATCGCATAACTTAACGCAAAAAACGATTATTCCATTTTGCACGCACGAAGGAAGCGGAATGGGAAGAAGCGTCGCCGATATACAAAAATTATCCCCAAAATCGACGGTTAAAGACGGGCTTGCAATTAGAGGCAGAAACGCAAAAGATTCTCAAAACGACGTAAATTTATGGCTTCGTCGTATCGGTATGGTAAAGTAAAAAATTAAGTTTTGAGAAATATAGCGAAATATAAAAGATTGTTGCGTTGGCAATCAATTATTTATAAAAGAGGAAGGAGTTTATTATGCTGGCTTATCAATTTGATACAGTTATTGAAAACGAGGGGGTAATACGCGTTCCAAGTCAATATTTGGGAAAAGTTGCTTCCACAGTTAAGGTAATTCTTCTATCTAATGAGGAATCTTTGCCGAAAGAGAAAAAACATTTTTCCGCGATGAAATTAAAAACGCAAGGATTTAAGTTCGACAGAAAGGCAGCGAATGAAAGAAAGAGTGTTTTTTGATACGAATATTTTTATTTATTTATATTCCGAAGATGAAACGCAGAAACAAAATATTTCACAAAGAGCAGTTGATAAGTACGATTGTGTCATCAGCACGCAGGTTCTAAACGAGTTTAGTAATATATGTCTTGGAAAATTGAAACGTTCGTCCGAAGAAGTCGCATTGGCGATAGATGAAATAATTGAACAATGTACTCTTTTAGTCGTTGAAGAACATACTATAAAATCGGCGCTTAAAATTCATAGTCGTTATAAATATACTTATTTTGACAGTTTAATGATAGCGTCGGCGCTTAATTTTGATTGTAAATACATAATGACGGAGGATTTGGCTGACGGACAAGTTATCAATGATAAATTAACAATCGTGAATATATATTCCGAACAAAATATTGTGAAATATTTAGATTTGTAAAAAGAGATTTTTATGAATAAAGACATAAAGCGAATTTTTTTGTTATTGTCGTTCGTTTTATTGTCTGGATTTGGATTTTATTGTTAATATATTATGCTTACAATGCTTTTTTTGTTTAAATATTTATTATTTTAATTTTTATATTTGGAACATTCGCGTATTGCGTTTTTGTATCGACGGTAAAGCCGTTAATTATTTTAACTAAATCATTAACCGAGACGGGCATATCGTATTCTTTTACAGAAAAAGTGAGAATATATATAAAAAACTCCACTTTCGCAAAAAAATATGGTATATTATCATTAAAATTGTATTTTTTAGGAGAATTTAAATGCCAATACCGAAAATTTTAACCGAATTTTCAAAAATTTATTTTAACTTTAAAAAATATTTTCCGCACTTTCCCCGAACCATATATTATATTTACTATTAAAAACTAACCCAAACCACTTAAAAACAAAAAAGAATGAAAGGAAATGCGGTATGAAAAACAATTTTCGCAAATTTAAAGATTTTAGTACATCTTTGATGTGTACCGTATTATATTTTATTCTTATGAATAATAAGGTACGAGGACACGGTACCCCCCC
>WRFX01000048.1 GCA_009787445.1 Chitinivibrionia bacterium
AGTAATTATACTTCCCATACTCAAAGAATTGGGTTGGAACGACGAAAATATTGTTCGCAGTAAATCGCTTGAACATCCGTATCTTAAAATTGGAAGCAAAAGACGCGCGGTTACTCTCATTCCCGATTACGCTTTTGTTTTGCAAAATTGTTACGCTTGGGTTTTGGACGCGAAATCGCCGAATCAGGAAATTGCAAGCGGCGACAATGTAGAGCAGGTTTATTCTTATGCGGCGCATCCGGAAATACGAAGCGCGTATTTCGCTTTGTGTAATGGAATTTCTTTTTCGGTTTTTAGAACTGGCGGCACAGGCGAGCCGATTTTATATTTTGCTTTGGAAGAAATAAGTGATTATTTGGAAGCGTTAAAAAAATTGCTTTCCGTAAATTCTTTCAAAAATAGCGAAAATATTATCTACGATAGAGTAATAATTTCTCAAAAAAGAAACGAAACTTTTGATTACGGCAATCGTCCGCTACTTGAAGAAATTGAAGTAAAAAAAAGAAAAGCCAGAAGACATTGCGGCGTTCATGGATATTTTACTCGACAAGCATGGAACGTTGTCGCCGAGTACATAAAAAATTTCAGCCAAAAAGGCGATGTTGTGCTTGACTCTTTCGGCGGAAGCGGCGTTACCGCAGTGGAAGCGTTAATGAACGGCAGAAAAGCGATAAATATTGATATAAATCCTTTGGCTGTGTTTATGGTAAATTCGCTGACCGCATCCATAAATTTAAATGAACTTGAAAAAGCGTTTCAAAACGTTTGCGAAGAATATAAGAAAAAAGAACCGAAAAATAAGGCGGAAATAAAAGAAGTATTGAAAAATTATCCATTGCCAAAGGACTTAAAACTTCCAAAATCTTCAGATGTCGACAGCGTTCATAAATTATACAGCGACGAACAAATGGCAAAACTTGCTTTATTAAAAGCGATAATAAAAAGAGAGAAAAAAGATAATATAAGAAATACGTTATTGCTTATGTTTTCAGGTATTATAGGCAGAGCAAATATAACTTGGTATTCGGTTGGCGGAGAGTTTGGAGGTGGAGAATCCGTATTTAGATATTTTCGTTACAGAAAAGCGCCGCAACCTTCTAAACTGAATATAATTAAATATTTTGAAGTTAGATATAAAAAAATTCTTGCCGCTAAAAAAGAAATAGAAGGACAGTGCCGATTAAATAAAATGTCTGTAGAGGAAGCCAACGAAAACTTGAAAAACATTAAAGGCACGGCGACAAATTTGTCGTTTTTGAAAAATGAAAGCATTGATTATATTTATACCGACCCGCCGTACGGCAAAAAAATTCCGTATTTGGATTTGTCGGTTATGTGGAACGCTTGGCTTGATTTTGATGTTAGCAAAGAAGATTATGAATTGGAAGCAATAGAAGGCGGAGAGCATAATAAAAGTAAGCAATCGTATAGAAATTTGATTACAAAAAGCATTGAAGAAATGTTTCGTGTGCTCAAATTTGACCGCTGGATGTCTTTTGTTTTTGCGCACAAAGACCCTGAATTTTGGCATTTGATAATAGATACTTGTGAAAAGTGCGGTTTTGAATATATAGGCGCAGTTCCGCAAAAAAACGGACAGACAAGTTTCAAAAAACGGCAGCATCCTTTTACAGTTTTATCGGGAGAACTAATAATAAATTTTCGCAAAGTTCGCAATCCGATTGCAATATTAAAAGCAAATTTGGGAATGAGTATCGGCGAAATAGTTATACAGACAATAGAAGGAGTTATTGCGAAAAACGACGGAGCAACGCTTGAACAGATTAACGACGAATTGATTATTAAAGGATTGGAATTGGGATTTTTGGATTTGTTAAAAAAAGAATATTCCGATTTAACGCCGATTTTGACAAATAATTTTGACTACGACGTAAAAACAGAAAAATACAGCATAAAGAAAGACGCGAAATTTCAAACGCGCATAGACGTAAAATTGCGTATAAAATATTATCTAATAAGTTATTTGCGGCGAATGGAGCGCGAAAACAAAAAGCCGTCTTTTGACGAAATTGTTATGAACATTATGCCGCTACTGAAAAACGGAGTTACGCCCGAAGCGCAAACAATTTTAAGCGTTTTGGAAGATATTGCGGATAAAACCGAAGACGACAGATGGAAACTGAAAACGGAAAAGCAACAATTATCTATGGATTTTTCATAAAAATGGAGGAGAATTAACTATGCGAAAAACGATAATCGCTCCGTCAATTTTGTCGGCGGATTTCAAAGAACTCGAAAACGACGTAAAAAAAGTACTCGACGCGGGCGCAAACTGGATTCACTGCGACGTTATGGACGGCATTTTTGTGCCGAATATCAGTTTTGGCGCGATGATTGTAGAACAAATCGCCCCCGTCGTAGAAGAATTTAACTTAAAAAACAAAAAAAACGTACTTATAGACACGCATTTGATGATAACCGAACCGATTCGCTATATTGAGCAATTTGCAAAAGCAAAAAGCGATTATATTACCGTTCACGCCGACGCTTGCGAAAACATTGACGCGACAATAAAAAAAATCAGAGAACTCGGCAAAAAAGTAGGCGTAAGCGTAAATCCCGACAAACCGATTTCGCTTTTTACGGATTATTTACAAAAAATAGATTTGGTACTTATTATGTCGGTTTTTGCGGGTTTCGGCGGACAAAAATTTATTGTCGACACTATGCAAAAAGTTCGCGACCTCGTAAAAATACGAAACGAAAACAATTTTAATTTTTTAATAGAAATCGACGGCGGAGTAAATGAAGAAACGGCAAAAATTTGTTTAGAAAACGGCGCGGACGTTTTAGTCGCGGGAAGTTATATTTTCGGAAAAAATAAAAATTATAAAGAACTTATTGAAAAAATAAAGTTATAGGAATCTCTCGATTTTGTTGTTTCTTGCGACGAGAACGTTTTTCGGCTCAATCGGCTTGTCAAGAAGTTCGTAACCCATAATTATCACTTCTTCGCCTTTTTTTATAAGATGCGCCGCCGCGCCGTTCATACAAATAATACCGCTACCCGCTTCTCCTTCTATCACGTAAGTTTCAAGCCGCGCGCCCGAAGTATTGCTAACGACTTGCACCTTTTCGTACGGCAAAATGCCGACAGCGTCTATAAGATTTTTATCTATAGTGACGCTACCGACGTATTCCAAATTCGCTTCAGTAACCGTTGCTTTATGTATTTTAGAACGCAAAAACCAGCGCAAACGTCTTTTACTCCTTATGCGTTAGCCGTCTTTGTAGCAGCCGCTAAATCGTTTGCGTACAAAAGTTTGCTAACATCCAAAACAATAACTACTTCGTCGCCGATTCTGGCTATTCCCTGAATAAATTCGGCGGACTGAGCCGTCGCAATTTTGGGAGACGCGCCAATCTTATCGGGCGATATGTCGCGAACTTCTTCAACCATATCGACGATAAGTCCTATCGACACTTCGCCGATTTTCGTAATCATTATACAGGTTCTTTCGTCGTAATCTTTGCCTGTCATTCCAAAACGAAGACGAACATCAACGACGGGAATCACTTGTCCGCGAAGATTTATAACGCCTTTTATGTAATTAGTCATATCGGGAACAACCGTAATTTTTTGTATCCCTACGATTTCCAAAATGTACTGAATAGGAATCGCGTAACTTTCCTTGTTCAAAAGAAACGTAAGATACTTGTCCTGCATCGTATTGTCGCCCGCACCTGCCATCATTCCGCCGATATTTGTCGCTTCCGCCATAATAACCCTCCAAAAAAATCTTTTAATTTCGTAAAAAATGTTTAGTTTACGCCACATTTATACGATAAATATAATATATTTCCATAATGGAAAATGAAAAAAAAGGAAAAAAACGGCAAAAATGGCAATTTTACAAATAATTTCAAAGGATTTTTACGATGGGAAATTTTAAGTATCCGCAATATTTAACGCCAAACGGACTTGTAAGGTCCGTTAGAAAACCGAGTATGAAGCCGCTTGTCTACGTCGGCAAAAACGCAAACGCGAACGTTTCAAACGCGAATCTTGAAAGAGTTTCCGTTTCAAAACAAGCGCCGACGAAATTGCGAATTTTAGCGGAAAAACGCGCTATGGCAAAAAAAATATTGCAAAAACAGGACAAAGGACTTTCGGAAGACGCGGCGAAAGTTATAGCCGAAGCGATTAAAACTATGCTTCATTCTTAAACGCGATAATGAAAAAACCTCTTCTTCTTCATTATTACGTAACAAACAAATGCAACGCGAAATGCCAATTCTGCGACATTTGGAAAGAACAGGACGCGGACTGCGCAAAAATCGAAGACGTTGAGCGCAATCTCGCCGCGGCGAAAAAATTAGGCGCAAAATTCGTCGATTTTACGGGAGGCGAACCGCTGCTTAATCCCGATTTGCCGAAATTTTTAGAAATTGCCAAAAAACAAAAATTTATAACAAGCGTTACGACAAACGCAATTTTATTTGAAAAATTTGCGGAAAAATTAAGCGAAAAAATTGACCTTTTGCATTTCAGTATCGACGGAGATAACGAAATTCACGACAAAATACGCGGCGTAAAGTCATACGATTTGGTCGTAAAATCAATCGACATTGCAATTAAAAACAAACTTTATCCCGATTTACTTTTCACCTACACAAACGATAACATAGATTATTTTGAAAACGTTTATGAAATAGCAAAAAAAAACAAACTCGTTTTGATTTTAGACCCCGTTTTTTCAACGGACGGCAAAAATTTGTTGTCGAAAGAAACGCAGGAAAAAGCAAAAAAATTTGCGAAACTTCCTGCGGTTTACTTAAATTCGGCGCATACAAAACTTCGCGAAAAAGGCGGAAACGACACCAAAAAACCAGTTTGCAAAGCGATTGACAGCGCCATAGTTATTTTGCCCGACGATACGCTTGCTCTCCCCTGCTATCACAAGCGCAGAGTAAAATTAAAAATCGACGGAAATTTGAAAGAAATATTAAAATCCAAAGACGTCGCGCAATTCAGAAAATTACAGGGAAAATTAAAAATTTGCGAAAACTGCCATATAAATTGTTATATGGACCCTTCTTATCAATATTGCAAAAATATGTTGTTTTTTTATTCAATTTTGTCAAAATTAAAATATTCGTATTGGAAATATCTTATTTTCAAGAGAAAATTGCCGTTTTGAAAGAAATTTTTATGAAAAAATATTTTTTAATTTTTATGATTTCGACATTTTCTTTCGTTTTTGCAAAAGAAAGTACCTTGTTTCAACAGCACTATACTTTTGAAACGCAACACTTTATTATAAATTACGAAAAGAACACGGAAAAATCCGCAAACGAGATAGCGACGATTCTTGAAAAACTTTATCCGATTTATCGCGATAAATATTCGATAACGCTTCCGAAAAAAACCAACGTAACGGTTTCAAATTCGGCTTTTAGCGGCGGCTGGGCGCTTGCCATTCAAAATACGGTCGCTATTTGGGTCAACGATTTCGACTGGAATATGCGCGGAACGTCAAATTGGCTTGAAAACGTCGTCGCGCACGAATACGCGCATATCGTTTCCATTTCAAATTCGTATAAAATGCCGTATTGGATGCCGTATTTTCAAGTGGGAAAATATTCGCATCCAAACTCAAAAAACGTCGCCGAAATTATGGTTATTTTTCCGTCGGAAATTTTGCCGCCGTGGTTTTTTGAAGGAATTGCGCAATACGAAAGTTATAAAAACGGCGGCGAAAAGTGGGATTCGCATCGCGATATGATTTTGAGAACGCTCGTTTTAAGCGATTCGCTACTTTCGTGGGATAAAATGGCGGTTTTTTCGGGAAGAGGCGACGATTACGAAAAAGCGTACAATCACGGATTTTCGCTAATAAAATATATTGCCGAGACATACGGCGAAGACAAAATATTGGCTATCATCAGGGAATCTTCGCGCTTTGGACGACTTGTTTTCGACCGTTCCATAAAATCGGTTTTGGGAATTTCTTCAAAAAAATTATACGACGATTGGAAATCGCATCTTAAAAAAATATACGCCGCGCAAATTTCCGAATTAGAAGAAACTACAAAACAGGAAAAACTTACCGAAATCGGTTTCGACAACTTTTTTCCAAGATATTCAAAAGACGAAAACAAAATTTATTTTCTTTCAAACGGCGTCGGCGAGGGCTTTTACAAACAACTTTACGAATACGATATAAACAAAATTCCAAAGGATTCGACCGATACGAACAAGGTAAAAATGACCGCGCCGAAAGTGAACAACATATATTCGCTTAACGATTCGGACGCTGTAATTTATATGAGCGCGGCGAGTTTGAAATCGCGCTTGCCTCATAATCGCGGCGGCGAATTTGTTTATGATATTCACAAAAGCGTTTTGCCCAAAGACACTACAAAAAGGGCTATGAATGAAAGCGTAAAAAGCGACGAACAATTAACTTTTGCGCAAAATTATCAAAATCCGATATTTTCGCCCGACGGCAAAAAAATCGCCGCTATCTCTCACGATTACGACAGGCATTTTTTAATTATCGGAAACGTAGACGGAAGCAATTTTGAAGAAGTTTATCCGCAAAGAAACGACGAAAATTTTGCCATTAAAACAATATATTCATTGGATTGGTCAAGCGACGGCGACAATATTGCCGTTAGTTTTATGGACAAAAATTTTCGCAAAATCGGCATATACAATTTGCCGTCCAAAAGTTTTTATACCATTTCGGACAATACCTGCGACGACCGCGACCCAAGATTTTCAAAAGACGGAAAAACGCTTTATTTTTCAAGCGACAGAAGCGGCATTTTTAACATTTACAGAACAAAAGGCGGCGAAGTAGAACAGATAACAAACCTAACGACGGGCGCGTTTACTCCCGACGTAAATTCGCAAGAAACCGAAATAGTTTACGCCGCATATTCGTCGGACGGATATAAAATTTACAAAGCGCAAATTTCTCCTCCGAAAGAAAAAATCGGAATAGTTTTTAACGAGCGGGAATTGCCGAAATTTGAAGGCGAATTGATTTCGGGAAGCAAAAAAAAGTATTCGTATTTTCCAAGAAAATGGCTTGTTATTCCGACAATTTTATCGGAAGAGATAGTTAGCGACAAATACGATATATATAAGCCCGTAAATCACACGAAATACGGCGTAGTCGTCGGACTTCTCGACCCGCTTTTTTGGCACGACAAGGGAAATATGCTGACGGCTTTTTATATGAGCGGCAATCTTTTCAAACAAATTTCCGCTCCGTTTATAGAAATGTCCCGCAATCTTACCGTTCCTTACGATTGGGGTTTAATGTACGAATCGAGAATTTTCCCGCTCGATATGACTTTTTCGTATTTCAAAAGAAACGTGCCGACGCAAAGTTATTTTATTCACAATTATTACGGCGGCGACACGCTTTCGATTACCGATTATTCTATTCAACCGTCGCAGGCGCAGGTTTCGGCAAGCAAGTCGATTATGACAAAATATCCGACAAATCATATTACTTTGGGCGCGTTTTCGGATTATACGAATTTCCGCTTGCAAGTGCGGATAGACGAATACGAAAGCGACAAAAATATGCTTTATCTGTGGTATGACCCCGCAAAAATCGCGCGAGTCGGCGGCTGGTTTTCATACGGCAATATTCCGCGATATTCTTCGAGCAATTTGATTTCGCCGAAGGGATTTATGACGCAATTTCAATGGGATTTTAATCACGGACAATACGCAAACGACGAAGAAGTGTTAAAAATCGAAGACGGAAAAATAAAGGAAAATAACGAAAAATATAATTTTAATTCGTATAAACTCGGAATGTTTTGGGGAACGACTTCGCTGCTTATGGACGAAAAAGTTGATTTTGCGCTAAAATTAAACGCGACGGCTATAAAAGAAACGTCAAAAACCAAAGACATTCCCGATTTCTTTTATCCTGCGGCGAAAGTGCCGGGATATTCGTATTCTTATCGCGCCGACAGCACGGTTCGCTATCTTAAAAACGACAACGGCAGAATTGTCGATACGGTAAGCATAGGCGAGGATTCGCTTACGGCGAGCGGAAAAATGCTTTTTGAACTGCATTCGTCGTATCGTTTTCCGTTAACGTCGCCAAAAGGAATAGCGAAAAAATTATGGATTTTTTACTTCGATAAATTTTACGGAGCAATAAATTTCGGCGGCGCAATGCCCGCGCAATCAATTCACGATTTAAAAGGAAAAACGATTGACGACGCGCTGCTTTACGCCGGCGGAGAATTGCGACTTACGACCTTTGCGCTCAACAGTCCGCTTGCAGTCGGGCTTCGATACGATTACGGATTTAACCGCAAACCGCCCGTCGGAGGCGGCAGATTTACGCTGTCGCTCGGATTTGAATTTAGCAACTGGACGATAATTTCGCAGCCCGACGGAAATCGTTTCGCTCCCGAAATATTAAGAGGAAAATTAAGGTAGGTAAAAATGGAAAAAAAGTATAAAAAAATTAGCGTTATCGGCGCGGGAATAAGCGGAACGGGCGCGGCGAAACTCGCAATAGATTTGGGAGCGAAAGTTTTTATTTCCGACAACAGACCCGCAGAAAAACTTGAAGAAGAACTTAAAAGTGCGCAAATTTTTTCAAAAGTCGAATTTGAAGGCGGCGGGCAAAGCGATAAAATTTACGACTGCGATTTAATTGTCGTCTCCCCTGCCGTTTGGCGTACTTCGCCGATTTTTGAAGAAGCGAAAAAGCGCGGCATAGAAGTAATTGGCGAGTTGGAATTTGCGTTTCGGGCAAGTAAATGCAAGTGGCTCGCAATTACGGGAAGCACGGGAAAAAGCACTACTACCGCTATGATAAACGCGATTTTCGACGAAACGGACATACCGCACTGTCTTTGCGGAAACATAGGATTTTCCGCCGCCGAACTTGCCCCGAAACTGCCAAAAAACGGCGTCGCGATTTGTGAAATAAGCAGTTTTCAACTTGAAACGATAAAAGAATTTTGCCCCGACATCGCGGTGATTTTGAATTTATATCCCAATCATTTGGACAGGCACGCCTCGCTTGAAGAATATTATTCGACAAAACTAAAAATTTCACAAAATATGAAAAACGGACTTAAAATAACGACGAGCGAAAACGAACTTTTGAAAAATTGGGCGAAAAACGAAGCAGAACACTATTTTTACAACGAAGCGGACGACGAAATTATAAACAAAATAAAAAACAAAATAAAATTAGCGGGAACGCACAACTTATACAACGCCGTCATCGGATATAAATCGGCTAAATATTTTGACATAAACGAAGATAAAATATTATCTTCTCTTTCAAAATTCGCGGGTCTCGAACATCGAATGGAATTTTGCGCCGAATTAAACGGAGTAAGATATTTTAACGACTCGAAATCCACGACAGGCGAATCGATGCTTGCGGCAATTTCGGGATTTGCCCCAAAAAGCGTTCATTTAATCGTCGGCGGAAAAGACAAAGGCGTTCCTTTTGCTGACTATAAAAAAACGATTTACGATAACTGCGCGAAAGTTTACGCAATAGGAGAAGCGGCAAAACGAATAAAAGATTGCTGGGGCGATTCGGTTATCGACTGCGAAACGCTGACAAACGCAGTCGAAACGGCGAAAAATTCGGCAAAATCGGGCGACGTTGTTATCCTTTCGCCCGCCTGCGCGTCGTTTGACCAGTTCAAAGGTTTTGAAGACAGAGGCAAAAAATTCAAAGAAATAGTCCAAAATTTACAGCGGTAACAAATCAACAACACCGAATATCAAATTGAAAGAAAGTTAAAAAAATTCCCCAAAAAATTATTGTCAGATTTAACTTAACAATAATATTTTAACGAAAATTATTTAACAGTGTTATTTTAATATAGATAGGAGAAAGACAATGAAAAAGGTTGTTTTGGCGGCAGTGTTAGCCGCAGGATTGGCGGCGGTTTATGGAAACGACAAAAGCAACGTAAACGCCATAGAGATGGCGTTCGTAAAAGGCGATACTGCGAATATCGCGAATGTTGGTACGGTTCAAAACGCTATGGAACGCGGGCGCAAATTTTTAGAAAGCGGCAACTACGACAAGGCGAAATTGGAATATTCGTCGGTATTGTCGTCGCCGTATGCGTCTCCAAACGACAAAATAAATTCGCTTTTACAGCGCGGCAACGCTTACAATAAAAAGGGCGAATACAACAAAGCGGTCGCCGACTACAACGAGGCGATAAAATTGACGACGGCAACGCTTACGGCGGCTTTGTCCGCACCGCAGACGGCGCAGGAAATGCAGAAATCGCCGCATAGTACGGGAAAAATTGGAAAACCCGATACGCGATGGTACGACGACAACAGCAATGCGCGAGCGTTTACCATATCTACGGCTGACGAACTCGCAGGGCTTGCGAAATTAGTAAACGACGGAAACGATTTTAGCGGCAAGAAAATTACGCTGGCGCAAGATATTGATTTGTCCGAGTTCGACAGTATGGTCGACGGAAATGCGGGCGGAGGATGGATTCCCATCGGCGGCAGTTTTGGCGACGTAGAGTTTCCGTTTATGGGTATTTTCGACGGAAACGGCAAAACGATTAGCGGATTATGGACGGCGAAATACGACGTGCGCGAATTTGACGGCGCCGGTCTGTTCGGCTACATCTCCGGCGGCGGTACGGTAAAAAATTTAGGCGTAATTGGCGCAAACATTGACGGCGCAAATCAAACGGGGATAGTGGCGGGAACGGTAAACGGCGGCGGCAGCATTACAAACTGTTACGGCACGGGAAAAGTCAGCGGAACGCGGGAAGTGGGCGCAATCGCGGGACGGGTCGCCAACGGCAGTAAGGTTTTGAACTGTTACGGCGCGGCGGCGGTAAGCGCCTCCTACGACGTCGCGGGCGGAATAGCGGGATTTGTCGGTTCCAAAGGTTCTATCGTAAATTGTTATAGCGCGGGAGCGGTCAGCGCAGCAGGCGATATGGCTGGTGGAATTGCGGGTTACGTTATGTTGGACGGCAAAATTTCCGATTGTTACTCGACGGGAAAAATTAACGGGAAAAACTGGATTGGCGGAATCGTCGGAATGCTCGGCGTATATGACTCAGAAAGCGATTTGGAGGATAACAGCGTCGTCGAAAATTGTTACGCCACAGGAGCGGTTGCGGGAGGCACCTGTCTTGGCGGAATTGTCGGTTTCGTTATGGACGGAAGTTTAGTCGCAAACTGCGTCGCGCTAAATTCGTCAATAGGCGGCACGGACTCGGAAAAAGGCGCTGGGCGGGTAGCGGGTATGGCAAAGGCGATATGTCTGTCGAATAACGCCGCGTTTTCAGGTATGAAAGACGGCGCGGGCAGGACAAATTGGGACAACAAAGGCGAGCGCAACAAAGACGGAAGCGACCTCACGGCGTCGTTCATCAGTAATTACGGTTCTATCGGCAACCGCTTTACAGAAAAGAACGGCTGGACGACGCAGACGGGAAAACTGCCCGGCTTCGGTCAAACGGTTGAAATGCCGCGCCATTTGCGATAACGAATAAACGAATTATGCAAATTTAACGAAGGAATACGGGAATGAAAAAATTTATTTTGGCAGTAGCGGCGATAGCGTTAGCGGCTACGGGAATATTCGCGCAGACGAAGAGTGCGCCAATCGTCGGCACGTTTAAGGACAACCGCGACGGAAAAATTTACAAAACGGCGAAGATAGGTACGCAAACGTGGATGGCACAAAATCTGAATTACGAGGCGAAAAGAAGTAAGTGTTATGAAGATAGCCCCGACAGTTGCGCAAAATACGGACGTATGTACGACTGGGTAACGGCTAATGACGCTTGTCCCGCGGGATGGCATCTCCCATCGAATGAAGAGTGGAAAGTGCTGATAGATTATGCCGGCGGAGAGGCAAAGGGCGGAACGAATTTGAAATTATCAACGGGCTGGAATAGCGATAAATGGACGCCTGCCGGTACAAACAAATACGGGTTTTCGGCTTTGGCGGGCGGAGGGGGCAATATATACAGTGATAAGAACATTAACTGTTCAGGCAGCGACAATGTCTGTTTCGGCTTGTCCGGCACCTACGGCTATTGGTGGAGCGCCACGGAGTACAATGCCAATAGAGCAATAACTTGGCGTATGTACTTCGGCGGCGAATACGTGAGCAGGAACGAACTAGGCAAGGATACGGAATTTTACTCGGTGCGTTGCATACAAAACGAAAACGACGTTGACGAATATAAGAACGCTATGTCTCGCCGCGAGAATGAGACGCAAAAATCAAAGGCGGACACGGTAGAGACGGCAACTGAACGCGACGACCGATACGACGACCGCCGCGGAAAAAGGCGTTACGAACAGAATTACGAAGACGACTACGACCGAAGACGGTAAGGCATACTTTGGTCGATATATAAACGAATTATGCGAATTTAACGAGAGGAAACAGAGAGGGAATAGTAATGAAAAATCTAATTTTAAGGCGGCGGCGATAGTGTTGTTAGCGGCGATTGTAGCGATTGCGGGAAACATCTCACAAACGACGGATTATGTTGCTTTTAGAAGCGGCTGGTCTGGATTACAGGGGAAAGAATACGAAAAAGCCGCCGCCGTTTTTACAACCCTACAAAAAAAAGAGTTCCAAGAAATTTGGGACTCTTTTTTTATTATTTTGGAGGCGGCACCCAGATTTGAACTGGGGGTCAAGGTTTTGCAGACCGCTGCCTTACCACTTGGCTATACCGCCGAAAATTTGGAGCGAGAGACGGGACTTGAACCCGCGACAACTACCTTGGCAAGGTAGGGCTCTACCACTGAGCTACTCTCGCAATCTATATTAAGTAGCGGGAACCGGACTCGAACCAGTGACCTCCGGGTTATGAGCCCGGCGAGCTACCAACTGCTCCATCCCGCGATAAAATTTACTACTTCTTTATTAAAACGCTACTAAAATACAATTATCCGCAAGCAAAAGTCAAGGGTAAATAAAAATTTATTCAGGATTTATACTCGAAACGCTTGCCATACACAATCCGATAAACAACATCATCATCATTGCGCTGACGACAATTCGCCTGTGATTTCTTACTCTTTCACCTTGTGATTCAAGCGAAATCGTATCTTTTGACGTTAAATTTATCGGCAAATTTTGCGACAATTCAGGCGGAAAAGCAGGCAAATTTTCCGGCAAAAATTCTGGCGACAAAGTGTCGGTTTGTTCGTATTTTGACGATTCGTCTTCTTGCGGTTCGCTTGAAATTTCGGGTAAATCGTCTCCAAAAAGCGTAAAAAACGCAAAAAAAACAAACAAAACCGCTTTTTTGACCAAAACCAATTTTCCTATTTGCTCATAGATTCCAAAAATTCTATATTGCCGCGAGTCGACATAAGTTTTTCGCGCATCGTTTCCATCTGTTCCGTCGGAGTTCTCAATCCCGAAAGCCATTTTCTCAAAATCCACATTCTATTTAGAACGTCTGGCGCAAGAAGCAAGTCCTCTTTTCGCGTTCCCGATTTCATAAGGTCTGCGGCGGGAAAAACTCTTCTGTCGGCAATGTCGCGGTCAAGAACAAGTTCCATATTTCCCGTTCCCTTAAATTCTTCAAAAATAACGTCGTCCATTTTACTGCCCGTTTCAACTAACGCCGTCGCCAAAATTGTGAGCGAACCGCCGTTTTCTATGTTTCGCGCCGCGCCAAAAAATCTTTTGGGTTTGTATAACGCCTGCGAATCCACACCGCCCGACAAAATTCTGCCCGAATGCGGCGCGACCGTGTTGTGCGCTCTTGCCAAACGAGTTATGCTGTCCAAAAGAATTACGACGTCTTTTCCGTGTTCCACAAGACGTTTTGCGCGTTCTATGGCTATCTCCGCGACGGCGACGTGTCTGTCCGCCGGCTCGTCAAAAGTGGAAGATATGACCTCCGCGTCGACCGAATATTTCATATCGGTTACTTCTTCTGGACGCTCGTCGATAAGAAGAATCATCATTTTTACGTCGGGATGATTTTTGCGAATCGAATTTGCGATGTTTTTCATAAGGACGGTTTTACCAGTTCTTGGCGGCGCTACCAAAAGTCCGCGTTGCCCTTTTCCTATCGGGGTAAAAAGGTCGATAAGCCGCCCCGAAATGTCGTTTTGCACTCCCCCTTCGAGAGTAAATTTCTCCGTCGGGAAAATGGGAGTCAAGTCCTCGAAAGAAATTATTTTTTTGTGCATATCCGTCGCTTCGCCGTTAATCGTATCGACTCGCATAAGCGCGAAATATCGCTCCGTTTCTTTGGGAGCGCGAATTGTCCCGCGAACGCTGTCGCCCGTCCGCAGACGAAATTTCTTAATCTGAGCGGGCGCGACATAAACGTCGTCCTGTCCCGAAAGATAACAATTTTCTTCCGAGCGCAGAAAACCGAATCCGTCCGACATTACTTCGAGAACGCCTTCGGTTGTAATTTCCTCCCCGACGGCAAACTTTGCGCGTAAAATACGATAAATGAAATCGCGTTTTTTGTACCCCGTTCCGTCCGGGTCAAGTTCGTTAGCAAGCGCGGTAAGTTCTTCCACGCTCCTCATTTTAAGTTCATTGACATCCATTGAACCACCTAATTTTAAAAAAGTTAATGTTTTTCGATAAAATAAATCTCATAATTGGAATAATACCTGTTAAAAAGAAGATTTCCGATAATTAAATCAGCGTAAATATAATAAAATGTACAAACGATGTGGGGAAAAATATTATTTTTATGTAAATTTTTTATTTTAAGGGGCGAAAATCGTGGATATTTCCGTAATTTTGATTAGAATAACAGGCGTTATAATTCTTTTATTTACCGCAAGAAACGTCGTTTTGCACATAAAAAAAGAGAGCAAAGAGGCAAAAGCCGCATTGACGCAATCCAGCGGCGAGCGTTTTTTGAACGGAGTACTTTTTTATTTGTTTTTGGCTTTTATTACCGCGTTTTCGCTGGGGATGATTTTTAATAATTGAGAGGCGAAACGCTATGGTTATTTTGGGAAAATAGTATTCGGATTAAAGAAGAGAATTTTTTTTCGTGTTTTTCTTATAATATTTTTCAAGTATCGTTTGTAGGTTTGACTGACTGACACGGAAGTAATGAAATACAATGCCAAAACTGGATTTGGGAAATACCACGTTATACAGGATAGAGTTTGAAGAAGTTTTATATAATTTTGATTTTATTCTTCTGTATCATCATTTTCTTGCATCATCATATTATAATGCCCTATGTTTTTAGTTTGATTAAAAATTTCTTTAAATACATTTTTATAACTATCGACAGTTCTGTCTTGTAATTCAATATATAAATCATCGTTTACACTGTGTGAGCCATCATTTATCCAACAGATTAATGACCTGCAAATCTCTTGTTCTTCTTTTGTGGCAAAGTTTTTAATTAATTCATCATCACCATATTTACCAAGTAATTTGAAATAATATTCTATAATTCTTCTCATAATATTTTGTATAGTAGCACAAGATTTTATATTATCACTTTTTAATTCTCGCCACAGTAATTCGTATGAAGAAAAAATAGGATTGTCCATTAAAAAAGATTGAATAGTTGAAACTTTATCATTTTTTCGTAGAATCCAATAGTTTGTTTTATTACATTTTTTAGTCCGCCCATCAATAAATGAAACTTCTTTGTGAAAATATATATTGTGTGTCAAAAGAATAAGTTGTTTTATATTTCCTTTGTCTGCTTTTATTTCTTTAATTATTTCTTTTATTAACGAACTAACAACAAATAAAACATTACTGTCTAAACTTGAAATTGGGTCATCAATAATTAAAATACGTTCATTATTGATAGTTTCTTCCGAGATGCCTCCTTTCGCTAATTGTAGGAAATATAGAACTGTAATAAAGGTAATTTCGCCTTCACTCAATGTTTTCTCAGCAATTGTTCCGTCTTCTCGTTTAATTTGATAAAAACCGCTTTCTTCTGCTTGTACGATTTCAAAGTTCAAAAAACCGAATGATTTTAAAATTCTATTTATTTCATCAATAGTTGGCTTTATACTTGTTACATTTTTATTCAATTCCTTAATCTCAGTATCTAAAACAGTATATTCTCTTCGTTCATCTTCAAGTTGTTTATTTAAATTCGCGATACCTGTTTCTAATCCGTTTTTCTTAGCATTGAACTCCGAGATATCGGTTTTAAATTTCTCAATAATAAATTCCCAGATTGACTTTATTAAATTTGATTTTTCCGTTGTATAATGTTTAACAATATTATTGTGTTTATCTATTTCACTGTTTGCGTTGGCTATTAATCCTACAATCAATTCAAATTGTTCTTTCAAAGAAATCAATTCCAAACTTCTACTTGGTTCTTTTTCTTTATTATTTAAATATTCTCTGTTAGTTGTGTATTGACTTATCAAAGTTTTTAGATATGCAGAAAATTTATCTACATTTAGTTTTGTATTTTTAAAATCTTTTTGATTAGTTTCTATTGTGTTTAATTCATTTATGGCATTTTGCAATAATGTGTTATACTCTAACTTTAATTCTTTCAGTAACTTTACGTCATTTAAATAGGATTCGTCAAAAAAACTTTCTAATTGGTTTTTAAAATTATCAGTTATGGTTGTCTGTTGGCAAAATGGACAAATATTATTTTTCTGCAAATAATTCCTACCTTGATTAACCCAATCATTGATATTCAATTTATTTATCAGTTTAGCAATATCTACATCCGCTTTACCTACAACTATTTTCTTCCAAATAGAATCATTTTCAATCTCAACAATTCTGTCAAATGTAATTTCATTTATTTTAAATATTTCTGTAGGCTGCTCGCCAAATATTGTTTTAGATTTTTCTATTAGTTCGTCGTAAGAAACCGAAATTACAATGTTGCTTGAAAATTCACGCCGTACTCTATCTTTAAGTTTCTCTTTACTATCCATAAGACCTTTAAAGGCTTCTTTAAATTCGCTTTCGTAGTGTTTATAGATATTCGTCCAACAATAATTAGAAAAATTTTGTTCAAGGATTTCCATTTCTTTTTTCTTATTTTCTGCTGTATTTCTTTTCTGAATACCGTTATCATTAATGGTTTTTAGTTGTTGCGTTTTTATTTCAATTTTTTTTATTTGTTCTGTTGTTG
Organism: Chitinivibrionia bacterium; assembly: GCA_009787445.1. Classification (GTDB taxonomy): domain Bacteria; phylum Fibrobacterota; class Chitinivibrionia; order Chitinivibrionales; family Chitinivibrionaceae; genus WRFX01. Next base: position 17,107 of record WRFX01000048.1, read on the forward strand.
CTTCTCCGAGTGTAAAAACACCTGCTATTTTTCCAT
>WRFX01000049.1 GCA_009787445.1 Chitinivibrionia bacterium
GGGGGGGGGGGGGGGGAATTACTATTTGACTTATCGGTAGCCGCTGTTTGGCTCGCGGCGATTTGCTACACCATTCAAATTTACTTTGATTTTTCCGGCTACTCCGATATGGCTATCGGAATCGGCAGAATGTTCGGTTTTCATTTTCCCGAAAACTTTAACTATCCGTATATCTCAAAATCAATCACGGAATTTTGGCGGCGATGGCATATTTCGCTTTCGTCGTTTTTCCGCGATTACGTGTATATTCCGCTTGGCGGCAACCGCGTAAGCAAAAGGCGTCTGCTTTTTAATTTATTTGTCGTATGGACGCTTACGGGAGTTTGGCACGGCGCTAATTGGACTTTTTTGGCTTGGGGATTTTTCTATTTCGTGCTTTTGGCGGCGGAAAAGTTTACGGGATTTAATAAAAGATTCGGATTTTTCGGACATTTTTACGCGATGTTGTTCGTAATAATCGGCTGGGTGTTGTTTAGAAGCGAGAGCATTTTACAGGCGGGATGCTATTTGCGCGTAATGTTCGGCTTCGGCGCGAATCCGCTGACGGACGAAGCGTTTTTTCATTATTTTAACGCTTGCAAAATAATTCTTTTCGCGGGGATTTTGTTTTCGCTTCCCGTTTATCCGTTTATAAAAAATAAATTGCTTGCCAAACCGAAATTATACGAAATATTATCATCGCTTCGTATTGCGGTTTTATTTGTAATAACGATAGCGGTGTGCGTGCGCTCGACTTACAACCCGTTTATTTATTTCAATTTTTGAGGAGGAAGATATGAGAAAAGCCACTGCGATGATTTTGGTCGGTTTCTTGATTTTGATAATGATTTCGGTTATTGTGCGAATTGTAACTTGGGATGTTTTGATAAAAAAATTCAATATGGATAATGTTATAACAAGGGCGATATTTTTTGACGCGGACGAGGTATTTGAAGAAAGAGAAAGAGTAGAAGTAGAAATAGAGGACGAAGAAATACCTTTTGACGCCAAAAAAGAATATCCTTTTACCAAAAACAAACCGTCTTTGGTAGATACTTCCGCATTGTTAGCCGAAGATGAAAGAAAAGAAGAATTTGATACGGCTACGGTTATCGGGAAAATTAAAAAACATATCCATTTCTTTTTGAAAGAGCGGCTTTTACCATATAATACGGCTGTTGAGTTGGCTTTGAGATACGAAGGCGGCTTAAATTGGAATGTTAATGAAAACGCTATACTTGTCGGAAATAATTATTGGGTTTTTGGGTCAAATAAAGCGTTGGCGTCAAAAAAAGCGTCTATTAGTCGGGCTGTCATTTCAATAAGCGATTTCAATCAATTTCTGCAAACAAAAAATATTCCGCTTTTATATATTGCCGTGCCGGGTAGAATTTCACCCGACAGCATATATAACTTTATAAATCAAGAAAATATCGAAAAAGATTATTTTTTGTCGGAATTAAGAAATCTTGAAATTCCGTTTCTTGATTTGCGGGAAAATATCCGCGCGGAAAATAAAGATTGGCATTCGCTGTTTTATAATACTGACCATCACTGGAAAGTAGAAACGGGACTTTGGGCGAGTAAAATTATTGCCGAAAAACTGAATGCGGATTTTGGTTTTGATTCGGATGTTTCTTTGTTGGAACCTGAAAATTACGATTACAAAATTTACAAAAACTGGTTTTTAGGAAGTATCGGAAAAAAGGTAGGGCATGTTTTGGCAAAACCCGATGATTTTACATTGATTACTCCAAAGTTTGAAACTAAATTTGACGTATTAAGGTTCTCGTCATCATCATATTATAATGGTTTCGCAAGAAAGAAAGAGGATGTTATTTTTGATTCGGTATTTATATATTACGATGTATTAAATAAAAAAAATTATTACCATACAAACACGTACGGTTCTTATATGAATGGAGATAATTGCGCTTTTATTCATAACAAATTAAATTCCGACGGAAAAAAAATAATGATGCTGAGTGAAAGTAACGGAAATGTCGTCGTTCCGTTTTTATCTATCTTAACCCAATATTTTGTCGATATCGATTTACGCCATTTTAACGGGTCGCTTGAAACGCTTATTGAAAAAGAAAATCCCGATATTGTAATAGTTGCATATTATGTTGTAAATGCTGGAAAACTTTTTGATTTTCGGTAATTATTTAACAAACTATCGCATTTTCAAAAAAGCGCCGAAACGGGAACAGCGGTACAATTATCGCCGAACGGAATTATTTTGTTTCCCGTATAAAATATTATACCTTGAAATTCAGGTCGTTTGTCTTGTAAAAACATTATGTGCTTAAAATCGTCAAAACGAATCGTTTCGGAAAATTTTACTTCTATCGCCAACGGACGATGTTCGCTTTCAATTATAAAATCGACTTCTTTTCCGTCGGAAGTTCTCATATAAAAAATTTTGTCGTCGGATAATTGATTATTTATCGCTTTGCGCAATTCCGCCAGCACAAACGTTTCAAAAATATTCCCGCAGAAAGACGAATTTTTATATTGTTCCACGCTAAATATTCGTAAAATATGCGTCAATAATCCTGTATCGGTAAAATACATTTTACTGTTTTTAATAAATTGTTTTCCTATTTTGGACGACCAACTCGGCAGCCAAGTAATCTGATAAATTTGCGTCAAAAGTTCAAGGTAATTGTCAATAGTCGGAGCGGATATTTTTACGTCGCTCGCAAGTTTTTGCTTACTTATAAGAGTCGCGCTTAAAGGCGGCAGAATATTAAAAAGAGTAAAGAAAGAATTTATATTTCGTATTTCGTTAATGTTTTGAATATCTTGCTGGATGTATGTTGAAATATACGAATCCGTCCAACTTTTTCTCATATCATTGTCGGTTATTTTGTTTCTTTCGGGGTATCCGCCTACAATAATAGCGTTTATTATTTTATCTCTTGTAATTGTATCGTTTAGTTCCAAATCTCTGGGATGATTATGTAGCGTTTCAAGAGATAACGGCTTTTTATTTCTTATTTCTTTTTGACTTAAAGGCGGTAATTGAGCCAAAACAACCCTTCCTGCAAGAGTTTCTTTTACTTTTTTAAGTTTTATTACATCCGCCGAACCCGTCAATATAAAACGTCCGGCGCTGCGATTTTCGTCGACGGATTTTTTTATCGCTATAAGTAAATCCGGCACTCTTTGAACTTCGTCGAGAATTGAAGGCGTTTTAAGGTCGTCGATAAATCTTACAGGGTCGTTTTGTGCCAAACTTATGAAAGAAATATCGTCAAACGTTATGTAATTAAAATTTTTTAACGTTTTTACGAGCGTTGATTTACCGACCTGTCTTGCTCCTGTAATTAAAATAATAGGAAAATGTTTCGCAAACTTTTCAATATTTGCGGTCATATCTCTTGGAAAATCAAATTTTTCGCACATATTCGCCTTTCTATTTTAGGAATATTGAAACTATACTTGCAATATTCCTAAAATACTATATGTTTTATACGAAAATCAAGAATTTTTATTTTTTCAAAAAAATCTATATTTATCTCTAAAAAAAAGTATATTTCTTAACGAAAAAATAATATAAATTAAAACAAAGGAGCAAATTTATGCGCGGTTTTTTAACGATAATTTTATTAACGCTTTCAAACGTTTTTATGACTTTGGCGTGGTATGGACATTTGAAATTTGCGGCGACGCCAAGATTTTCAAAACTCGGATTATTCGCGATAATTTTAATAAGTTGGGGAATCGCGTTTTTTGAATATTGTATGCAAGTCCCCGCAAATCGCATCGGATTTTTGGAAAACGGCGGACCGTTTTCTATGTGGCAACTCAAAGTAATTCAAGAAGCGCTGTCGCTTTTTGTTTTTACGTTTATCGCAATATTTTTACTCGGCGCAGGCGAAATAAAATGGAATTATATCGTATCTTTCGCGTTTATTTTGGCGGCGGTTTATTTCGCGTTTATGAAATGAAAATAACAAAAACAACGCTAAAATATTATCTAATTTTCGTCGCCCGCGCAATCCTCAAACGTACACAATTCGTTTGGAGTTTCAAATTCTATGGTCGCGTGCTGTATTCCTTCGTTTTTCAATACTCCGCGAATTTTGCCCTTTAATTCGCTAAGTTTTTCCATCTGTAAAGTTTCTTTTAGCGTAATATGAACGGTTAATATATTATACTCTTCGTCCAAAGACCATATATGTAAATCGTGTATGTCTGTTATGTTTTCTATCTCTTTTATTTTTTCGATAACGTGTTCGCGCTCGATTCCCGCGGGCGTTCCCTGCAAAAGAATAGGCAGCGTTTGGCGAATATTTCTGAAAACGTTAAACAAAATAAAAAACGCTATCGCAATCGAAAGAACAGGGTCGATAATTTTTAGCCCCGTAAAATACATAATAGCCGAACCGACCAAAACCGCCGCCCAGCCCAACACGTCTTCAAGCAGATGAAGCGAAACGACGCGCTCGTTTATGGAACTTCCTTTTCGCGTGCGCAAAACCGCCGCGCCGTTTACCAAAATTCCGAGAATCGCGAGTAAAAACATTCCTTCCGCGCTTGTTTCTTCGTTCGGCGAAACCAAACGCGGAAGCGCTTGCGACAAAACGTAAATGCTTCCGACTATCAGCACGACGGAATTGATTATCGCGCCCAAAAGCGAAAAGCGTTTGTAGCCGTAAGAGTATTGTTTTGTGCTTCTTTTTTTGGATAATTTTTGAAAATACCACGCGAGTCCGAGCGACAAACTGTCGCCTAAATCGTGAACCGCGTCGGAAGTTATGGCTATACTATTTGTTATTGCTCCGCCAATAAATTCGATAATTGCAAAAGACAAATTGAGAAAAAACGCGACGCCGATATTTCCTTCTCCGTCGTGCAAATGATTATGGCTATGTCCGTGATGATTGTGTTTGCAATTATGTTCGTGCGACATTATTTATTCTCCTTTTTTAAAAATTAAAAAAAATTTTTGCTTAAAATTAGTATTTAACTAAAACCGTTTCGCCTTTTCCCAGCCGATAGGATTTCCGCTGACTTCGGACAATTCGTAACTTTTTTCGCGATTTTCTATAATCGCCTGCGCCTTAAATTCGCCCGAATATGCGTATTGTTTTACGATAATATTTTGGCAAAATTCGACAATCAAAAAAGTCGCTTCGTAGCCGCGGTCAAACGAATATTTTATATGTCCGGGCGAAATTAAAATTCCGTTTCCGCTCTTAAAAACGTCGGGTTTATGCAAATGTCCGTAAAAAAACAGGCGTTTCGCTCCCGCTAATTTTTTCGGCACGTCGTATGGCGAATGAACAAGCGAAATTTCGTTTTCCGCAAACGGAAAAGAAAGAAATTTGTCTAACGCGCCCGAATAATAATCGGGATGCCGCGTTCCCGGAACTCTTTTTACTATTCCGTCAAAATCTATATAATCCATATCTTCATATTCGTCGCCCAAATGCCAAATTTGCGAAATTTCGGCAATTTCTTGCGCTTTTTCAACAATATCGTGCAAAAAATTTATATTTCCGTGCGAATCCGATATTACCAACACGTTAAGTTTTTGTTTTTCCATAATTACTTGAATTACCCGTTATAATAAAATTTTCATAATACTTTTCGCCGCTGAAATTACGAAAAAACACACTGCGCTGTCAATGTTACAAAAAATTTTTTTTATATTTTACCGAAATTTATAATATTAGTACATTCCAAATATTATTTTATCGCTGAAAATTTTAGATTAAAGTCCATTTTGTAAAAAAGGAGTTTCTAATGTTCAAAAATCTAAACATCAGTCAAAGAATAGCGTTGGGCTATTTCTCGGTAGTTTCTTTAATGATTTTGTTTGCGATAATCGTATCAATTACCATAATAAAAGTCGTAAACGAGTCCGATATGGTGTCGAAAGAATTTAATCCAAACGTATTTTTTCTAGGCGAAACATACGACGACCTTTCAAGATTTATTTACTGCGGAAACTATTATTATATTTCGGAAGACGACGAATTTTATAACGAAGCGGCGGAGTTGGCAACAATATCTTTGAAAAAACATATGCAAGATATTCGCGAACTTCTAAAAACGTCGCCAAATCTCGTAATGATGAGAGAAAACATAGAAAAATTCGATAAGGATTTTACCAAAATAGGAAATTTACTTAACGCGCTTAACCAAACCGTAACCGAAAAAAAACGTTTGCACAAATACGTTTTTTACGATAACGGCGTAAACGCGGTAAATCTTGCGGAAGAGTTGAAAGCGAAATTTCACGCGGAAACGAAAGAATATTCGATTGCAGGCGAAGTACAAACCGCCGTTCTTTTAATGCAGCAAAGTTATTTGGTCGCAAAAGATAATTACGAAAAATCCGAAGACGTTTTGGTTTCGGGAAAGTATGCGCTGCAAAAACTCGAAATTTTTGACGCGTACCATATTTCGTCGGACGAAAAAAAAATTGTGGAAAATATTAAAAAAACGCTTGAAAATTATATTGCGGGAATGAGTTTGCTTGTTGCCGAACGCGCAAAATCCGAGATCGCCTATCAAAATTTTCACGAAAGCGAAAAAGTTTTGGACGATTTGAACGAAATATATTACGCGGACAGCGACGTCGGAATGCAACAGTCGGAGTTTGTTTCCAAACAGTTGCGCACAGCCGTGATTACGCTTTTAATAGGATTGGTATCGGCAGTAATATTCGCGTTGATTTCGGCAAGATTTATAATAAAAGCGACTGCGGGAAAAATTAGCGTAGCGATTAACGGGCTTTCTTCAATTTCAAACAAATTGTCGCTTGCGTCAAACGAAATTTCTAACGGAGCGCAAACCGCGGCGGACGGCGCGGGACAACAAGCGTCGAATGTGGAAGAAATTTCGGCTTCGCTTAACGAAGTAAATTCGATGATAAATCAAACCGCAGGCAACGCAAAAAATGTCGAAACGTTTGTAAAAGAAAGCGTAAGCAAAACAAACGCGAGCAAAGAAGCGATGAATCGTTTGCAAGCGGCTGTCGTTGAAATAAAAAAATCAAGCGACGAAACGGCGAAAATATTAAAAGATATCGACGATATTGCGTTTCAGACGAACTTACTCGCGCTTAACGCGGCGGTGGAATCCGCAAGAGCGGGCGAGGCGGGAAAAGGATTTTCGGTCGTCGCCGAAGAAGTTAGAAATCTTGCGCAAAGAAGCGCGCAAAGCGCAAAGAAAACTGCGGAATTGATTGACAGTTCGCAAAAAAACAGCACTCGCGGAGTAGAAATTACGCAAGAAACCGCCGAAATAATCGACGAAATTACGCAAGAATCGGGTAAAATAGTAAAGATAGTAACCGAAATTTCCGACGCGGCGGCGGAGCAGTCAAAAAGCGTGTCGCAGGTAAGCGCGGCGGTAGAAAATATGAATAAAATTACGCAGGTAAGTGCGGCGAGTTCGCAGGAATTATCGGCGACTTCGCACGAATTAAGTTCGCAGGCAATTATGATGGACGGTTTGGTAGACGATTTAATTAAAGTCGTAGAAGGCAAAAGCGCAAAAGATAAATCAAGCAGAAATTTGCGGTTAATTTCGTTTAAGGGTAATTAAAATTTACAAAAAAATTGTATTTTACATAAAATTTACAATTTGGCAAACAAGAAACAAACAATTAAAACTTAATTTTATAGCGTAAATATTAAGGAGAAATTATGCAAAATAAGCCGAGAGTGCTTTTTATTCGCTACTCTATGTTTGTCTGCGCGACTATAACTATTGCGGCTATTCTTTCGATTTCGGCTTATATTCTTATTACGGGATTGCCGAACGTTAAGCCGTCGCTTTTTGCGTTGGAATACAACAGCGAAAACGTGTCGCTTTTTCCGTCGCTTATAAATACGCTGACCATAATGATTGCGGCGCTTTTGTGTTCGGTGCCTATTGGAATCGCCGCGGCGGTTTATCTTAACGAATACGCTTCAAAAAGCAGTAATTTTGTAAAAATCGTGCGAATTGCGACCGAAACGCTTTCGGGAATACCGTCGATAGTATACGGACTTTTTGGAATGTTGCTTTTTGTTATGCACTTAAAATTTGGATATTCGATAGTAGCGGGAAGTTTTACGCTTGCCATAATGGTTTTGCCCGTTATTATGCGAACAGCCGAAGAGGCGCTTCTTGCGGTTCCGGATATTTATCGCGAGGGAAGTTTTGGACTTGGCGCGGGAAAATTGCGGACAATATTCAGTATTATTTTGCCGACCGCTTTTCCGGGAATATTCGCGGGTATTATTTTATCTATCGGACGAATTTTCGGCGAAACCGCGGCGCTTATTTTTACTGCGGGAACCGTGCCGAGCATTGCGGAAAGTTTTTCGTCTTCGGGAAGCACGCTTGCGGTACATTTATATAGAATATCGTCGGAAGGACTTTATATGAAAGAGGCGTCGGCGACGGCGGCGATTTTGTTTATTATGGTGATAATTATAAATTCGGCGGCGTTTTTTGCCGTCCGAAAAATAGGGAGAGAAAAAAATGGCTAAAATTACCGCGCAAAATCTTAATTTATATTACGGAAGTTTTCACGCCCTCAAAAGCGTAAATATTTCGCTGAAACAAAACGAAATTTCGGCTTTAATCGGACCTTCGGGGTGCGGAAAATCCACGTTTCTAAAAACGCTTAATCGTATGAACGATTTGGTGGAGGACTGCAAAATAGACGGCGAAGTTTTAGTCGACGGGCAAAATATTTACGAAAAAAATGTAGATATAAACAATTTGCGCAAGCGAGTCGGAATGGTTTTTCAAAAGCCGAATCCGTTTCCTATGAGCATTTACGACAACATAGCGTTTGGTCCAAGAACTCACGGAGTAAAAAATAAGGTAAAACTCGATATAGTGGTAGAAAAATCGCTGAAAGACGCGGCAATTTGGGAAGAAGTAAAAGACAGATTAAAAAAACCCGCGCTTGCGCTTTCGGGCGGACAGCAACAGCGTTTGTGCATTGCAAGAGCGCTTGCGGTTGAGCCGGAAATTTTACTTATGGACGAACCGACTTCGGCGCTCGACCCGATTTCCACTTCAAAAATAGAAGATTTAACGGAGGAATTAAAGGAAAAATATACCATCGTAATAGTAACTCACAATATGCAACAGGCGGCAAGAATTTCGGATTCTACGACATTTTTTCTTTTAGGCGAAATAATAGAAAGCGGAAGCACTGAAATGATATTTTCAACTCCGCACGACAAACGAACGGAAGATTATATAACAGGGAGGTTTGGATGAGAGAATTTTACAACAAACAGTTGGAAAAATTAAGAAACGAGTTGACGGAAATGGGCGCGTTATGCGAAGAAGCGATAAACTGCGCGATAAACGGACTTGTTACAAACAATCAGGAAATGCGACAAAAAACGTTTGAAATTGAAGACGAGATAAATCAAAAAGAACGCGAAATTGGTCGTCTTTGCATTATGCTTTTGATAAAAGAGCAACCCGTCGCGCGCGATTTGCGTTTTATTACAACTTCGCAAAGAATGGTCGGCGATTTGGAAAGAATAGGCGACAACGCGGTAAGCATCGCGCTGTTATTTGAAAAAGCCGACGACGAACAACGCGCTTTTATCGGCAAATATATGGAAGAAATGACGAAATCCGTATCTAAAATATTATCCGACGCCATAGACAGTTTCATAAAAAACAACGTAGAAGAAGCGAGAGACGTCGTAATGTTCGATATAGTTATCAACAATCATTTCAAGAACATAAAGCAAGACCTTGCCAAACGCATTAACGAAGAAGGCAAAAACGGCGAAGTGTGTTTAGACATTTTTATGGCGGCAAAATACCTCGAAAGAATCGGCGACCACGCAAAAAATCTTGCGAAACTTGTGGCTTATTCCGTCGGAGAAGAGTAATTTGGTCTATATAGTAGAAGACGATAGGCAAATTCGCGAATTGGTGCTTTATTCGCTCAAAAATTCGGATTTTGAGTGCAAAGGTTTCGCCGACGCGGAAAGTTTTTTCGCCGAACTAAAAGCGACAAAGCCCGATTTGGTAATTTTGGACATTATGCTTCCAAAAGAAGACGGTTTGAGCATTTTGCGCAGAATAAGAAATTCGCGAGCGACCGCCGATATTCCCGTGATAATGCTTACGGCAAAAACTTCGGAATACGACAAAATTGTAGGACTCGACAGCGGCGCGGACGATTACGTTACAAAGCCGTTTGGAATTATGGAATTGATTGCCAGAGTAAAACGGCTTATCGCAAGAACGAAAAAAATCGCAAACACGCAAAATAATTTGTCTTTCTCAAATATCGAAGTTGATATTCCAAAACATCTTGTTTTTGTCGGCTCAAAAGAAATAACGCTGACGCTTAAAGAATTTGACCTTTTGGTATTTCTTATGCGAAACAAAAGCATAGTTTATACTCGCGAAGAACTTCTTTCAAAGGTTTGGGATTACGAACAAACGCTCGAAACGCGAACTATAGACGCTCATATAATGTCGCTAAGGCAAAAACTCGGAAGCGACGGCAAAGTTATCCAAACCGTCAGAGGAGTCGGTTACAAAATAGGAAACGTAGAATGAAAAATATAATATTTATTGCGGTTACTCTTTTGTGTATTGTATCGGTTACGATAACCGCGATTCTTATTCGCTATATTGCGCAAAGCGAGCCGACGAGAATTATTCCTTTTACCGTTTTGATTGTTGTCGGCATATCGATAACAGCGCTTTTTGCGGCTAATATAATAGTCAAAAAAATTGTGGAACCCATAAATAAAATAGATTTGGAAAATCCCGAAAATTGCGATATTTACGAAGAATTGTCGCCGCTTCTTAAAAGAATTAGCGAGCAAAATTTAATTGTTGCGCGTCAAATGGAAAAAATTAAAAAGCGCAAAACGCAATTTGAAATTATCGGCGAAAATATGCAGGAAGGACTTTTGATTTTAGATAAAGACGACAGAATTTTATATTACAACAAAAGCGCGACTCGTATTTTAGACGAAAAAAACGACAATTTATTGAAAAAAAACATTTTTGTTTTGTGTAGAAACGAGTATTTTAGGCGCGGAATAAAACAGGCGAAAGAAAGCGACGAACAGATAATATATTCGTTTGAAATTAACAATAAAACTATAGAAATGATTGCGCGTTCGGTGGCTACTTCAAAAGGAAGAATAGGAACGACCGTGCTAATTATGGACGTTTCGGAAAAGACAAATCGCGAAAAACTTCGGCGGGAATTTTCGGCAAACGTTTCGCACGAACTGAAAACTCCGCTGTCGGTAATATCGGGTTATGCCGAAATTATATCGAACGGTCTCGCCAAAAAAGAGGATATTTCCGATTTCGGAACAAAAATTTATTCGGAAGCGCAATATTTATTAGAACTTATAAACGACATTATAGAACTTTCAAATCTCGACGAAAGCAGAGGATTTACGTTTGAAAAAGTAAATATTTACGAATTTGCAAAAGGAGTAATTTCGCGAATTGAAGAAAAAGCAAACGAGAAAAACATAAACATAAAATTGTCGGGAAGCGATATAATTATTTCGGCAATTCCGCGTCTTTTGGACGAAATTTTTAGCAATCTTTTGGAAAACGCAATAAAATACAACAAAGAAAACGGAAGCGTTTCCATAAATATTGAAGAAAAAGAAAATTTTGTAATTTTGTCCGTTGAAGATACGGGAATCGGCATTCCGAAATCCAAACAAAGTCGCGTATTTGAGCGATTTTTCCGCGTGGACACTTCGCGCACGGGACGTCAAGGCACGGGTTTGGGACTTTCAATAGTAAAACACGCCGTTCAAATTCACAAAGGCAAAGTAAGCGTTTCAAGCGTAGAAAATTCGTGGACAAAGTTTGTGGTAGAACTTCCGCTTGAATTAAAAGGCGAAACGAAAATTACCGCGTAATTTATTCGTTACACTGCTTTCATTTTTTTTTGTAATATGCAACGTTGAAATTTGAGCGATTTTATTTACATAATTTACATAATCTCTCAAATTTTTTGCGCCGCTTCTTTTTATTAAGTTCTCTTGCAATTCGTTTTTGAACTGCACGCAGTCAAATTGTTTTTTATTCATCTCCCACCACCTCCTTTGTGCTTCTTATTTCCAAAATATTGTATCCTTCCTGCAAATTAACGGAATTGAATATTTTTATTCTGTTCTGATTTACAATGTGTTTGAAATTCCAACTCACCAAAATATCTACTCCTATCACCGTCGCGGCGGCAATATGCAACGCGTCGCCGTAATATTTATTCGATACTATTTTTTGCTCCATATATTTTTCGGTTAATTTTATCATTTCTTCGTTGACGGCGTATTCTTCATAATTTATAGTTTTCAAATTTTCTATCACATAATCGGGCGCTCCGCTTTCCAATTCCGCTATAACGTGAGAAGAAATTATAGGTTTGTATGTTTCGTCTCTAAATTTTTCAAAAAGTTTATGCGTATATTTCTTAAATTCATCGTCAAAATAGCCGCCGACAACGGAATTTTCCAAATAAACTTTTAAAGTTTTCTTTCCCATAACGTTTGCGCTCCTTTTATTTTAACTTCATTTCAAAAAAATTAAAATACTATTTGCCGCAAAATTACCGCAAATTTATTAAAAAACAAAAAAAGTTAGTTTAATTAAACATTGTTATACACTTCTATCTTTGCAAATATTATTTTTAACGAAAAACAACTAAAAACGGAGGAGAAAATGTTAAAAGTAGTTCTTGCGGGAAATCCCAACAGCGGAAAAACGACGATTTTTAACGCGCTTACGGGCTTGCATCAGCGCGTCGGAAATTATAGCGGCGTAACCGTCGAAGTCAAAAGCGGTTTCGCCAAATTCGGCGAAGAAAAGATAGAAATTATCGACCTTCCCGGCGCTTACAGTTTGAGCGCGTATTCGCCCGAAGAAAAAGTGGCGCGCGATTTTATTCTAAATGAAAAACCCGACGCGGTTATCGACGTAGTGGATTCGTCCAATATCGAGAGAAATTTATATCTCACGTCGCAGTTTTTAGAACTCGGCATTCATCCGATTATCGCGCTGAATATGTGGGACGAAGCGAAAAATCACGGAATGGAGATAGATACGCAACAACTTTCAAAACTTCTTCAATCGCCCGTCGTAAAAACAATCGGGAGAATAGGCGACGGTATCGAAGAACTTTTGGAAACTGCCGTAAAACATTCAAAAAATACTTATTCCACGCCGATTTTTCCTGTTTTGGCGCCCGAACTCCAAAAAGATATAAATTTAATGACGCAAAAAATTCAAAAAACGGATTTCGGCAAAAACAACTGGTTTCCCGCTCAATATTCGGCGTTAAAATTATTGGAAAACGACAAAGATATTATTTCTATCGCTCAAGCCGAAAAAAGTATCGACCTCGTTAAAATGGCGAAAGACGTCGAAGAAAGGACGAATAATTGGTGCAAAGACGCGCCCGATTATTTGATTTCGGAAGCGCGTTACGGGTTTGCGGTCGGAATTGTACGCGAGGTCGTAAAGGTAAATGCGCTCAACAAAAGAGTGGATTATTCGGACAAAATAGACGCGGTTCTTACTCATAAATTTTGGGCGTATCCGATTTTCGCGCTGTTTTTGTGGCTAATTTTTCAAATGACTTTCGTTTTGGGCGAATATCCGACGGCGTTTATCAGTTTTTTGTTTGAAAAATTATACGACCTTGCCGCTTATTTTATTCCCGACGGCTGGTTTCGCTCGCTTATTACCGACGGAATGATTTCGGGAGTCGGCGCGGTTACCGAATTTTTGCCGAATATTCTAATTTTGTTTATGGGAATTTCCATAATGGAAGACACGGGATATATGGCGCGTGCGGCGTTTATCGTCGATAAATTTATGCACAAAATCGGGCTTCACGGCAAAAGTTTTATTTCCGTAATTATAGGAATGGGCTGTTCAATTCCCGCAGTTATGGCGACGAAAGCGTTAGAATCGCCGACGGACAGGATAAAAACGATTTTACTAACTCCGCTTATAAGTTGTTCGGCGCGGCTTCCTGTTTTTATTTTGTTTGCGGGCGCGTTTTTCCCGAAGAACGCGGCAAACGTCGTGTTTTTGTTTCAATTTGTACTTGGATTTTTTGCGTTTGCTCTTATGGCGTTACTATTTAAAAAGACGGTTTTTTACAAAGCCGATGAAACGCCGTTCGTTATGGAACTTCCGCCTTATAGAATGCCGACTTTGCGCAGCGTTTTGATTCATATGTGGCAAAAAGGGCAAAGTTTTTTAATTAGAATCGGAACTGTCGTGCTTGTTTTTTCTATGGTTTTGTGGTATATGGGGAAATATCCGCTCGATAACGACGAAATTATTCGTTACGAAGCCGAAAAAGCGAAAATTGAAACGTCGGTTGTTTTTGGAGAAGAAAAAGAAGAAAAGTTGCATATTCTCGAAAATCAGCATAATTCGATAATGCAAAAAAGCAGTTATATCGGAAGAATAGGAAAGTTTTTAGAGCCGGTTGTTAAGCCGTTCGGGAGCGATTGGGGAGGAGCGGTCGCGCTTGTTACGGGATTTATCGGAAAAGAGATTGTAGTCAGTTCGATGAGCGTTTTATACGCGGTCGACGAAGGAGACGACGACTCGTTTAACAGCGCGCTTAAAAAGCATTTTACGCCGCTTTCGGCAATTGCGTTTATGTGGTTTGTTTTGGTGTATACGCCTTGTATGGCTGCGTTTGCGACGGTTGTTCGCGAGTTAAACAGTTGGAAGTGGTCGCTTTTTTCGCTTTTTTATCAGTTGGCATTCGCTTGGTGCGGCGCGGTCGCTATTTTTCAAGTCGGGAAACTGCTGGGGTTTGAGTGAATAAACGGAAAAGGCGAAAAAAAACTCGTTTCGTTATTTTTTTCGCCTTTTTTCAAAACGCAAATATTATTTTATTTCCAAAAAATTAGGAGAAAACAATGATTTCAAAAAGTAACGATTATTTTTCAAAAATACTGAAAATAAGCGCTCCTTATCTTGAAGAAATGTTTTCAAAAAAACAAATAGACAATTTGCTTTTAACCGCCGAACCCCTTAAATATTTGACGGACAATAAAGAAATTGTAAAAAAATGGATAGGCATATATATTGATTTTGTAAAAAACGAATATCAAAACGAATATCAAAATACCGACAAAAAATTAGACGGTTACTTAAACGAAAAAGACGGTAATTTGAAAATCATTTGGGGCAACTGTCTTGATGCGATGAAAGGAATGAAACCCGAATCAATTCATTTAATGGTAACTTCTCCGCCTTATTACAACGCCAGAGAATATTCACAGTGGAAAAATATCTATGATTATTTGGACGATATGCGGATGATTATTCGCGAAGCGTATAGAGTTTTAGACAATCATAGAGTTTTTGTTTTTAACGTCGGCGATATTTTTGATAACGACAATGTAAAAACAACATCCGTTTGGGGAAAACGCCGCATTCCGTTAGGGGCGTATTTCACAAAAATATTTGAGGAAGAAGGATGGACTTTTGTCGATGATTTTATTTGGGATAAAGGAGAAGTGCAAAGCGAAAGACATAAAAACGGCGACAAGCCGTATCCGTTTTACCAATATCCGATGAATTGTTACGAGCATATTTTAATTTTTCATAAACATAGAGACGACAAAACAAAATATCCTTGCCCCGTTTGCGGAACTTTAAAAGTTAACGGAAACGCATATTCGGAAATAGGGCTAAAAAGTTGGGAGTGCAAAAACCTTGAATGTTTTGAAAGAAGTCCCGCGAATAGAGGCAAACGATTTTCGTTAAAAACAATTATGACGCAAGGACGGCAAGAAAATGTTTTTGCGATTGACAATGATTTTATAAAAAAATGGCGAAGGGATATCGTTAAAATAAATCCCGTGATAAAAATTAACAGCAAAGGAGAAAACGTTTTAGGGCATACCGCGCCATTTCCTTTTGAGATTCCCGAATTTGCAATAAAAATGTTTTCTTATCCCAAAGAATTTGTTTTGGACCCTTTCGCGGGAAGTTTTACCTCCGCGATTGAAGCGAAGAAATTGGACAGAGTAGGCATTGGAATCGAATTAAACAAAAAAATGTTTCGCGACGCGGGAATTAAAAATATTTGCAATAATTTTTCGCAAGAAATATTTGATAACAGTAATGAAAAATTGTTTTCGGAATTTAATTGTTTGGGAGAAAATTAAATGAACGAATTGGAAACGGAAAAGAAAAAACAAGTTATAGGTTTGTACGGCGAAATGCAACTCGCTATGATTCTGCACGAAAAAGGTTGGCAGGTTCATAGAGCGTACATAGACGAAGGAATTGATTTTACAATAACGAAATATTGGTGTCCGAAGTGCGAAAGATTCAGCAATCAACATTTAAGATACGAAAAATACGACGGGAAAAAAGCAAAATGCGTTACAAATCTTTGCGAACATTGCAGCCATACGGAATTAAATGTTGTTTCCAGATATTTGCAGGTAAAAACATCGGAAGGCATTGAGACCAACGACAAAAATATCAAAGAATTTAGTTTTCATCCGAAAATTCGTTACGATATGGGAAATAACGTGTTTTACGTTTGGATTGCGGTTTTTGAAAACGACGAAATAAACAATAAAACTTGTCATTTTTATATATTTAACACGAAAGACGTTTCAAAGTTTGATAATACTTCTATTGATACTTATCAAATAACCGACAATCAAAAAACATCGTTGAAAATAAATTCTCGCGGACAAATATTGAATAAAGGAAAAATTTATAATTACGCTTGTTTTAACAATGAATTTTACAATAATTTTGAAGTTTTGGAAAAATTTATACAATAACCGTACAAATTAAAAAAAAATGTAAAAATTCCTGTAACAAACGACCCATTTTACAGTATCAAATAAGTGATTTTACAAAATAAAAACGAAAAACTTCGTAAAGAGAAAAAGAGAAAAAGGGAAAAAATGAAGATTATTAACAAAATTAACGAATTTAAAGATTTTAGTACATCTTTGTTGTGTACCGCATTATATTTTATTCTTATGAATAATAAGGTACGAGAGGGTAGTCCCCCCCCCCCCC
>WRFX01000050.1 GCA_009787445.1 Chitinivibrionia bacterium
ATAGAACTTGATGAAAGTTATTTTGGAGCAAGGCGAGTCAAAGGAGTTCGAGGTCGTGGAGCCAAAGGTAAAATACCGGTATTTGGAATGCTAAAGCGAGATGGAAAAGTTTATACGCAAATAGTAAATAACTGTTCAATGAAAGAGTTGATACCAATAATAGAAGAATAGGCAAATAAAGACGCAACTCTCTATACAGACGGGTTTAAGAGTTATGATGGTTTGGCGAATTACGGTTATAAAAAACATTATCGGGTTAAGCATAACGAAAACGAATTTGCCAAAGGGCATAATCATATTAACGGAATAGAAAACTTTTGGGGCTTGTGTAAAGTTCGCTTATCAAGGTTTAGAGGTGTGCATAAACACAAGTTTTATTTGCATTTGAAAGAGTGTGAATTTAGGTATAATTTTCGCAAAGAAAGTCATAAAGAAATGTATAAATATCTTCTGAAAATCATAAGAAAAAATCCTTTGAAATTATCTTAATTTTTTAGATTTATACATTTTATAAATGGCGTATTGTATTTTATGAGAAAACGGGTAAATAAATGAGTAAATTTAAGTACTCGTTTTTTTACTTAACTAGGATTGAACCTAAAAAAATAAAAAATTTTTATTTGCGCCAAATAGTATTTTTAGGCAAAAAGGAGACGATATGAAAAAGTTTCTCATTATATTTTTATTTGCATTTGCGATTTTTGCGCAATCCGACGCGCAGCAAGATGTCGATGCCGAACTCGACAAAAAAGCGGACGCCATTAGAGAAGTTTATGACGACCCCGCCGCCGCGATGACTCCCGACGACGAAACGTTCGGCGCAAAAGAATCGGATAATTGGGGAATACTTATGCTTAAAGTTATCGGTTGGCTATCTCTCGTTTTGGCTATGATTGCGGCTGTGGCTTGGGGAGTTCGCAAATCGGGAATTTTCGGACAAACCGCGGCTTTGGCGGCAAGTCAAACTCCGTCTATGAGCGTATTGGAAGCGTTATCAACTGGGCAAAACGGCGTAATATTGCTTGTGCGTTGCGAAAAACAGGTGTTTATGATTGGGCAAACGCTTACGAAATATACGCTTCTAAAAGAATTGGACGAAGACGCGGCGGCAAAAATTATTGAGAGTAGAATAGAAAGCGACAATGTTGCCACGTTTAAAAATTCGCTTTCAAAATTTATGCAAAATATAAAAGTCCAAAAAGTAAACGAAAATCGTAATATTTAGGGGAATATTAAAATATGAAAAAAATCATTCCAATAATACTTCTTTTGGCGGCGGCGGCTTCGGCGCAGGTTTTGCCTGCGGTTTCGTTTTCGCTAAATCAGGCGACAAATCCCGAAGACGTGGCGACTTCGCTACAAATAGTATTTTTAATCACGATTTTAACGCTTGCGCCGTCCATTTTGGTGATGACGACATCGTTTGTCCGCATAATAATAGTTTTTTCGTTTATTCGCCGCGCAATAGGATTGCAAACTATGCCGCCCGACCAAGTTCTCGTCGGTTTGGCTCTGTTTTTGACGTTTTACATAATGTCGCCGACTTTTACGCAAATTAACGACGACGCTTTGCAGCCGTATATGGCGAAAACAATAACTTGGGACGAAGGAATCGCCAAAGCGGGCGAGCCGATGAAAAGATTTATGCTTAAACAGGTTTACGAAAAAGACGTCGCGCTTCTTATGAGAATTGCTGGCAAAACTCCGCCGCAAACCGCAATGGAAATCGGCTTTGACGTTTTAATTCCCGCGTTTATGATAAGCGAACTTAAAACGGCGTTTATTTTCGGATTTATTATTTATTTGCCGTTTCTTGTCGTGGATATGGTCGTGTCGAGCGTTTTATTGTCGATGGGTATGATGATGCTTCCGCCGACAACTATTTCTTTGCCGTTTAAGGTGATACTTTTCGTCCTTATAGACGGGTGGAATCTTATAGTAAAACAATTAGTCGGCTCATTTTTCTGACGCGGAAAGGAGAAGTAGATGAATATATCCGTCGCGCTTGATTTAGGAAACGAATGTCTTATGTTGATTTTAATTTTGTCTGCTCCGCTTTTACTTATGGGGCTTTTTGTCGGGCTTATCGTCGGGGTTTTTCAGGCGGTAACGCAAATTCACGAAATGACGCTTACTTTTATTCCGAAAATCGCTTCGATATTTGGACTTTTGGTCGTGCTTCTTCCTTGGATGACCATAAGATTGGTCGAATATACGATAGGTCTGTTCAATATGTTTCCAACGCTTATGAAGTGAAGATAAAATGTCGGCAATTCCACTCGTCGCGGACATAGAATTATTTGGGCTAATTTTCGCCCGTCTTACCGTAATGATAATGCTTTTTCCTATTTTCGGCTATTCTATGCTTCCCGTGCATTACAGATTGGGACTTTCGTTTTTTCTTGCGCTTTTACTTTTTCCGATATTAAAACCCGTATTTATAGAGCCGCAAATAAAAAATATGTTTGACTTTTTTTGGTTAATGTTTAAGGAAGCGGGAATCGGCGCGATGATAGGATTTTTTACCAGATTTCTTTTTTCTGCGGTCGATTTGGCGGGAGAACTTATAGATATGCAAATGGGATTTTCTATGGTACAAATGCCAAATCCCATAAACGAAGACGAAATGGCGACCGCGACGGGATATTTTTATATTCTTATTTTCGCCATAGCGTTTTTAATGCTCGACGGACATTATTTTCTCCTTTTGGCAGTCCAAAAATGTTTTTCCTTAATGCCTCCCGGAGCCGTTGTATTGGATATAAATACGATAGTTCCTATGGTCATAAAACTTTTGCAAAACATTGTGGATATTGCAATTCGTATTTCCGCGCCGATAATGATAGTTATGATAATTACGACTTTCGCTTTGGGAATTATTGCAAAAACTATGCCGCAAATGAACGTTTTTGTCGTGGGAATGCCGTTAAAAATCGGAATAGGATTGGTTTTGATGGCGGCGACTTTGCCCGTTATGGTGCAATTTTTCAGCGCGATGGTGAAACAAATGTACGTCGATATTTGGGCGCTTCTTTTTAAAATGGCGGGTAGTTAATGGCTGAAGGCGAAGACGGCGGCGAAAAAACCGAAGCGCCAACTTCCAAACGTCGCGCAGACGCGCGTATGGAAGGAAACGTTAACAAAAGTACGGAAATAAACACTGTATTTGTGCTTCTTGCGGCTTTGATTTTTTTGCGATTCGCGTTCAAATATATTTATTTCGATATAATATCGGGCGTAGATTTGGCGTTTGATTATCTTTCTCCGATGCGTTTTCGCAATCTTTCGTTTATTACTTTACAGCAGGTTTTCAACGAACAACTTTTAATCGCGCTTAAATGTATTTTGCCCGTATCGTTTTTTATTATGTTTTGGGGAGTAATATCGAATCTTATTCAAATAGGTTTTCTTTTTACGCTGAAACCGCTTCAGCCAAAATTATCGAAAATCAGTCCTATAAGCGGATTTAAGCGATTATTTTCTCTGCGTTCCATTGTAGAAACCGTAAAAAATATATTAAAACTTATTATTATAGGAGCGGTCGCCTACGTGGCTATAATCGGGCATTTGGACGAAATGCTCGGCAGTATAAACGAAACCGTCGCGAGTATTTCGGCGTATATGATGCTTTTGATTTTCGACGTTTCCATAAAAATAGTTCTTGCGCTTTTGGTAATTGCGATATTGGATTATTCGTATCAGCGTTACGAATACGAAAAAAAATTGAAAATGACCAAACAGCAAATAAAAGACGAGCATAAAATGACCGAAGGAAATCCGCAAATAAAAGGCAGGATTCGCCAGTTACAGCGAGAAATGTCGCGCAGACGAATGATGGAAAGCGTTCCAAAAGCGACGGTTGTCGTAACAAACCCGACGCATTTGTCGATTGCGATTCAATACGAACAGGAAACTATGGACGCGCCGTTAATAGTCGCAAAAGGCGCGGACAACATAGCGCTTAAAATTCGCGAAATGGCAAAAGAGCACAATATTCCGCTTTACGAAGACGTGCCTCTTGCGCGAGCGATGTATGATAAAGTAGAGCCCGGCGATACTGTTCCGCAAGAATTTTTTGCGGCGGTCGCCGAAATTATCGCGTATGTTTATAAACTTCAAGGCAAGACGATGTGAAAATAAATCTTTATATTTTCGTTTTCTCTAATAAAAAAAATATTTACCGTCTGCCCATAAATTATTTTAACGATAAATTATTAACAAAAAAGAAAGCGAAACAAACGTTTATTATGAAAGAATACAAAACTTTACAATTAACTAATAATTACGACGAAACTAATCTTTTGCAAGCGATTCCCGTCTTAAACAAAGCGGGAATTGAAGCAATTTTGGAAGACGACTCAATTATTCTGAATTTTGATTGCGTAGATATTAAACATATTGAGGAAAAATCCGAAAAGATAAACGGGCTTCTTTCCGATACCTTGTCGGAGTTGATGAAAATTCGTTCGTTTTCAAGTTCAAACGGAAAAATTGTTTTCGCCTCTTTCAACAAAGATAAAAAAGTTAAAGGAAAAGAACAAAATAAACAAAAACGACTCGGATACGAATACCGCAAAAAACAATTTTGCGAAACAAACAACGAAATTTCCGACGACGTTATAAATAAAATCCATTGCGCCGATTCTTCTAAATTTCTTAAAGAATTGCCCGACAACTGCATTGATTTAATATTTACTTCGCCGCCGTATAATTTTGGCATAAATTATAATTCAACAGAAGACGCCAATCTTTGGGATAGTTATTTTAACGCGATTTTTGCGGTTTTTAAAGAGTGCGTTAGAACGCTTAAAAGCGGCGGAAGAATTATAGTCAATATTCAGCCGCTTTTTTCCGATTATGTGCCGTCTCACCACGTTATAAGCAATTTCTTTTTGGAACAGGGACTTATTTGGAAAGGCGAAGTTATTTGGGAAAAAAACAACTATAATTGCAAATATTGCACTTGGGGAAGTTGGCAAAGTCCGAGTTCTCCGTATCTTAAATATTCGTGGGAATTTATAGAAATTTTTTGCAAAAATTCGCTTAAAAAAGACGGAGAAAAAGAAAATATAGACATAAGCGCCGACGAATTTAAGAAATGGGTTTACGGAAAATGGTCTGTGGCTCCCGAAAGACAAATGAAAAAATACGAACACGACGCAATGTTTCCCGAAGAATTAGCAAAAAGAGCGATAAAATTATTTTCTTACAAAAACGATGTTGTTCTCGACCCTTTTAACGGCGCGGGAACTACTACAAAAGTCGCGCGCGCGCTGAATCGAAGATTTATAGGAATTGATATTGATAAAAATTATTGCGAAACTGCAAAAAAACGACTGCTCGAAACGAATAACTTGTTTATTTGCAAAGAATTGGAGTAAAAGATGTCGTCAATAGAAGAAATTATACAAACTTACGAATCGGTTGTGAAAGTTGTAGATACCGACGCTAAAAACACGTCGAGAGCATACGGCGGATATATAAGGGCTACAAAAGGAAAATTGCAGGAATATATAACGGAAGAAGTTGTAAAAATCGCTTGGAGAAATATCGGTGGAAACGGGGAACGGCTCGAAATAAATTCAAAGAAAATACCTATACCGATAAAATTAGAATATGTGAAAAACATTAAAAGCAAAGAAGTAAGAGAATATATTTTTGAAAATATTGAACAGTATATTTATGGATTAAGCGTAGATAAACATATTTTTATAGATAATATATTCGTTGTTGGAATTGAATGCAAAGCATATACGGAAAGCGCAATGCTAAAAAGAATTTTAGTCGATTTTCATTTGTTAAAGACGCAATTTTCCAATATTTCCTGCTTTTTGTTTCAGTTGGAAAGTCAATTAGGCGGCGATTATTCGCAATTATTCGAAATTACGTTCGGAGCGCATTCGTCGCATTCTATTATGAGTTATTTTGAAGACGTAGATTTAAATATTTTTACATTTCTAAAAGGAGAAAGAGATATAAATAGTCCGATACATAAAAATTTTAAGCCGCTTACGCGAAAATCCGTTGAAAACGCCGTAAATTTATTGGAAAATCACTTGAAAAAGTTTTTATGAATGAATGCGCAATCAAAAGGAAACAAAATAAAAATGAAACTGATTCTTGCGCCGATGAGAGGAATTACAAACGCGATTTTTCGCAAAATTTATTGCGAACATTTTCCGTATTTCGATTATGCCGTCGCGCCGTTCGTTTCTCCGACGATTTCTCAAAATTTAGGCAAAGGACTTTTTAAGGATTTGTCTCCGAAAGAAAACGAAAATTCAATGCCCGTTGAACCGCAAATTCTTTTGAATAATCCCGACGTTTTATATCCGTTTTTAGATAAAATTTTTGTTCTCGGATATAAAAAAGTAAATATAAATATGGGATGTCCCGCAAATGTCGTCGTTAAAAAAAATAAGGGGGCGGCTTTACTTGAAAATTTAGATTTAATAGATAAAATATTATCGAAAATCGCCGAAGATAAACGCTTTGAATTTTCGGTAAAATTGCGTTTGGGAATGACAAATAAAAGGCGAATATTTGATATTTTGCCAATAATAGAAAAATATGAACCAAGCGTAATAATCGTTCATCCGAGAACTGCGGATATGCAATATTCCGGCGAGGCAAATATTGATATTTTTCAGGAAGTTACGCAAAACGTAAAATCCAATATAATATATAACGGCGACGTGTTTTCTTTGGCGAAATATAAAAAAATAAACGCTTTGTTCGGCGAAAAAATTGTAGGCGTAATGCTCGGTAGGGGAGCGCTGGTAAATCCTCTGTTGTGCGGACAAATAAAGGAAAAAAAATTTCAAAATCCCGAAATTGAAATCAAAAAATTTATAGATAATTTATATTTTGAATACGAAAAATTGTATTTCGGCGAAAGAAGCGTTTTGGGAAAAATGAAAGAATTGTGGAAATATTTGCAATTTTCGTTTGAAAATTCAAAAAAGTGCGCAAAAAAAATATTAAAAAGCGAATCACTTTATTTTTATCGCAAACATTGCGACGAATTATTTGAAAATTGTAAATATTTTTGTAACAATGAAACGCTTGGCAATATCCAAATGGATGGAGTTATTGAATAAATTTTGAATAAAATGAAAGGTTCGTAATGAAAAAAAACATAATTGCGGCGTCGGTTTTCGTCTTTTTAGTAGCGATTGCCGTATTTTTCCTCAATAAAAAGCCGGCGCAAATTCGATTTGAAACCGAAGCGGTATTTTTCGGCGACGTAAAAAACGTAATTACCGCGACGGGAAAAGTCGCGCCGCTCGAACAAGTCGAAGTAAGCACGCAGGTTTCGGGAATTATAGATACGATTTTTGTGGATTTTAACGACAGAGTAAAGGCAAATCAGATTATCGCGATATTGGACAAAAGCGTTTTGGAATTGCAGGTCGCTCAAAGCAACGCGTCTTTGTCGTCGGCGCAGAGCGAATTTACTTATAGAAAATCGCTTTTTGAACGCGCAAATATTATGAAAGAAAAAAATATGATTTCCGCCGACGAATACGAATTGGTAAAATACAATTACGAACGCTCGCAAAATTCGTTGCAAACGGCTAAAATCGACAACGACAGAGCAAAAACCAATCTTGGATACGCGACGATTCGCTCGCCGATAGAAGGAATTGTGCTTTCTCGCGCTGTGGAACAAGGACAAACGGTCGCGGCTTCGCTAAATGCGCCGACGCTTTTTACCATTGCCCGCGATTTAACGAAAATGCAAGTTTTCGCCGACATCGACGAAGCGGATATCGGACAAATTAAAGAAGGAATGAACGTTAAATTTTCCGTAGACGCTTGGGCGGACAGCGTATTTGCGGGAGTTGTGCAGTCGATTCGCTTGCAGCCAAACAGCGCAAATTCCGCCGTAAGTTATACGGTCGTTATAAACGTCGATAATTCAAATCTTCTTTTGCTTCCCGGAATGACGGCGACTGCGGAAATAATTACCAGCGGCGTAGAAAACGTTTTGGTAATTCCCGCAAGAGCGCTTAGATTTCGCCCGACAAACTTAAAAACAGATAACAAAGAAAAAGAAAAAGATAAAACGGATAAAAATACAAATCAAAATCAAAATGCAAATCAAGGTTCAGACGGACAAAAACGCGAAAGACAAGCGGGCGCGGGCGGCGAGCGTGGAGAACGCGGAGAACGCGGTGAACGTCGCGGCGGGGGAGCGCAAGATAGAGGAAGACAAAGCGGCGCACAAAAAAGCGGCGGCGGCAAAACGTCGGTTTGGATACTCGAAAACGATATTCCCACAGAAAAAGAAATTCAAACGGGGGAGCGCTCGTCTTCGCTTGTAGAAGTAAGAAGCGGACTTGACGAAAACGATAGAGTTATCGTCGCGCAAATACAAAACGCAAACAAGAAAAAACCGACGCAAAATCCGCAAAATCCGCTTCAGCAAAGCGGCGGCGGCAATCAAAGAGGAATGATGGGAAGATGAACAAAAAACCTTGCATAGAAGTCGAAAATATAACTCGCGAATTTTGCCTTTCGCAAGAAATTGTTCGCGCGCTAAAAGGAATTTCTTTTGTAATTTACGAAGGCGAATTTGCGGCGTTAATGGGAACAAGCGGTTCGGGAAAAACCACGCTGCTCAATATTTTGGGATGTTTAGACCGTCCTACAAAAGGAACTTACAAACTTTCGGGAACGACCGTTTCTATTGCAAATCTTCACGAACTTGCGCAAATACGAAATTCGCTTATCGGCTTTGTTTTTCAGGCGTATAATCTACTGCCAAGAACGACCGCGCTTGAAAACGTTGAACTTCCGCTTTTTTACAATCCGAAAATTCACAACAAGGAACGCAGAGAGCGAGCCGAACACGCGCTTGAACTAGTAAAGTTGCAGGAAAGAATGCATCACACTCCAAGCCAACTTTCGGGCGGACAACAGCAAAGAGTCGCTATTGCGCGGGCTTTGGTAAACGACCCCGTCGTAGTTTTTGCGGACGAAGCGACGGGAAATCTCGATACGCGCACAAGTTTTGAAATTATGACGCTTTTTCAGGAACTTAACGACAAAGGCAAAACGATTTGTTTCGTTACTCACGAGACGGATATTGCGTCTTTTTGTTCGCGGCATATTCGGCTTCGGGACGGACTTGTAGTGGAAGACAGCACAATAATTCCGCAAAAAGCGATAGACGCGCTTAACGCTATGCCGACGGGCGACGATTATCTGATAAATAAAAAAAATTAAAAAATTAAAAAAAATTATCGTATTTTTGTAACATATTGCGTTTTTATATTTGCGCAAAATGTATTTTACCTTTGATTTTAATCTGAAAAATTATGAAATGCTATTAAGCGAGGTATAGATTATGGCTTTTTTTACGTTCGGAACGGTACTCGGAATTGACTTGGGAACAGCAAACACGCTGGTTTACGCGAAAAATCGCGGACTTTTAATTGACGAGCCGTCGGTTGTCGCAATAGATAAGGCGACAAACGAAGTTCTTGAAATAGGAACAGGCGCGAAAAAAATGCTCGGCAGGACTCCGGGAAAAATTACCGCGGTTAGACCAATGCGCGACGGAGTTATCGCCGATATCGATTTGGTCGAAGAAATGTTGAGATATTTTGTGCAGAAAGTTCAACCTAACAGTTTATTTAGAAGGACGCGCGCGGTTATCGGCGTTCCGTCGGGAATAACCAAAGCCGAACAACGCGCCGTTTTGGATTCCGCCGAAAGAGCGGGAATCATAGAAGCGCGACTCATTGCCGAACCTATGGCGGCGGCTATCGGAATGGACGTGCCGGTTTTGGAAAGTTCGGGAAATATGATTATCGACATCGGCGGCGGAACTTCGGAAATTGCGGTTATTTCTATGGGCGGTATGGTTTGCGACCTTTCCGAAAAAGTCGGCGGCGACGAATTTGACAAATCAATCGTAGAATATATGAAAAAATCCTACAATCTCTTAATAGGGGACAGCACGGCGGAAGACGTTAAAAAGAAAGTCGGCTCGGCTTTTGAACTCGCGGAAGAGTTAGAAATGGAAGTTCGCGGACACGATATAGTCGCAGGAATTCCGAGAGAATTGCAAATTACGTCGGTAGAAATTCGCGAAGCGCTTAAAACTCCCGTCGACGAAATTATAAAAGCGGTTTTGAACACGCTCGAAAAGACGCCGCCCGAACTTTCTTCGGATATTTTGGACAAAGGCATAATTATGACCGGCGGAAGTTCGCTTTTGCGCGGACTCGACGAAAGAATTCGCAGAGAAACAAATTTGCCCGTTTGCGTTACCGACGACCCGCTTACTCGCGTCGCTCGCGGAGCGCTTACCGTCGCCGAAAATTTGGACAAATACGCGCACGTATTACTCGGAAGCAGCCGCAATATTCGTTAGTTAAACGGCGCAGGTAGAAAAAAGTGCATTGGATATGGCAATTTCTCGTCTCGCATCGCAATATAACTTCGGTTATTATAACCGTTTCTTTGTCTATTTTTATGATTTCATCAGGAAAACAGGAACAGCAGAATATTGTAAGAACTTTAACGCTTACGATATTTTCGCCCGTTCATCTTACCATTGGCACGTTTTATCAAATTCATAATATTTTAAGCGAAAATAAAGAATTGCGCGAAAAAATAGAACTCGCCCAAACCGAAAACGCCGCCTTGCGCGAAAAATTAGGCGAATTTAAGGACAACGCGCAAAAAGAACTCGAATTGCCGCAGTACGAAATAATTCTTGCAAATATCGTCGCGCGCGAACCTACGTTTTTTTATAGAACGGCGATTATAGACGTCGGCGCAAATTACGGAATAAAAAATTCTATGCCCGTCGTGTCAAACGGAAGCGTCGTCGGAAAAGTTATTTCGGTTTTGCCGCTAACTTCGCAAATTCAAATGATTTACGAACCAGAAGAATACATAAGCGTAGAACATCCGCAAACGGGAAGCGTCGGAATTTTGGATTCGCAAATGGACGGAACGCTTTACACAAACGTGAGAAGCGTCGCTCCGGTAAATACGGGAGATACGCTTTTTACCACGGGACTTGGCGGAATTTATCCGAAAGGACTAAAAATCGGCGTTATAGAAAAGATAGATATGCCGAAAGGCGGCGATATTTTCAAAAAAGTTTACGTAAAATCTCCCGTCGATTTTGAAAGATTGCGCAAGGTTTTCATTATTAAATCGGAACCGCGATGGGAAGCGATTAAAAACGAAATTCTTGAAATAAACGTTGAGAAAAAGGACGAATAAATGGCGATAATTAAAGAAATAATTAAATGGATTTTGATTTTTGCGGGCGTCTTAATTATCCAAACGATAATGATTCCCAAAATCGCAATTTTCGGCATATATCCCGATTTGGTATTTATAGTGTTGTTTGTAGTGTCGGTACAATACGGAATAATGGCGGGAATTTGGTGCGGTTTTTTTGTCGGTTTACTCATAGACGTTTTTTCCGCAGGAATTTTGGGAGCAAACGCGCTCGCAAAAACGTTAATTGGCGGTTGCGCGGGTTTTCTTGAAAGAAAAAACATACTTATAGAGCCGATTCTTCTTTTGATTTTACTCCTATTTGTTTTGATTATTCACGATATAATAATTTATATTCCAAATATTTACGCAGAAAACGCAAGCGCCGCCGAGTTGCCGAGATTTTTGTTTTTCAATTCGCTTCCAAGAGCGATTTATACGGTAGCGACGGCGACAATTTTATTTATTATTTCCGATTTACTATTCGCCTTAAAAATAAGGAGATAGAATGTTATGTCGGGACTTATAACCAACGCGATAACCGAAAAAAATACGCAAGAAAGAATGCGTAGAAGAATAGTCCTTTTGATTATCGTAGGTTTTATGTTTTCTATTTTAATTGCGCGTTTGGTTTTTATTCAAATTATAGAAGGAGACAAAAATTACGCTCAATCCGACGATAACCGCATAGTGCAAGAGACCATAAAATCGCCTCGCGGAGTAATTTACGACAGAAACGGCGTGGTTTTTGCGCAAAACAGACCTTCGTATTCAATAGGAATAATTCCCGTTTTGGTTCCGAAAAAATATCCGATAGCGACAAATCTTCTTAAAATTAAAGACGGCGACGGCGTTTCGCTCTTTGATTCTACGCAGTTGGTTACGGCGATTAGTTACGCGAGAAGAAAAAGTTCGCAATTAACGATTTTGCGCGAAGATATTTCTTTTGATTTCGTTAGCGTAATAAGCGAACATTCGGGCGATTTGCCCGGAATTATCGTAGAAACGACTATGCGCCGCGATTATCCCGTCGGCAAAAACAGTTTTCATATCGTCGGATATTTAAGTCCGATAGATTCTCTGCAATTTGACACGCTTCAAATACGCGGTTACGAAAGAAACGATTTTATAGGAAAAGCGGGCATAGAAAAGCAATACGAAGAATTTCTTCGCGGCGAAGACGGTTCGCATTTTATTGTACGAAACGCTTATGGACGTCGTTTTGGCGTAGAAAAAAATTATCCGTCGAAAGAACCCGTTCAGGGAAGCGACATTCATTTGAGCATAGACGCAAAAATGCAGGAAATTGCGTTTGAATCGTTTGCCGACACTATGAAAGGCGCAGCCGTCGCGCTCGACCCGAGAACGGGCGAAGTTCTTTGCATAGTAAGCGTTCCGACGGTCGACCCGAATATTTTTTCGCTTGAAGGCAAAGCCCGCGAAAGACAATGGCGAATAATTACAAACGCCCCGGGAAAGCCGCTAAACAATCGCGCCGTTGTGGGGACTTATCCGCCCGGCTCCACATTTAAGCCCGTCGCCGCGCTTGCCGCCACCGACAGTATGCGCATTTCTCCGACCGCAAAATTTGCGAAATCCTGCACGGGTTCGTTTAAGATTGGAAACAGAACCGCAAAGTGCTGGAATCACAGAGGACACGGATTATTGAATATGTACGACGCAATTAAAGTGTCGTGTAACGTGTTCTTTTATCAACTTGGCTTACGTGTCGGCGATAAAGTGATAAATCACTATACGGATATTGTAGGAATGGGCGAAAAAACGGGAATCGACTTGCCCGTCGAAAGTAACGGATATAAATCGGGAGAACAGGCGTATAACGAAAGATTTCGCAGTAGAAATTGGCGATGGACCGAAGGACTTGTTCTCGATTTGGCAATAGGACAGCAACAAGTTTTTACGCCGCTTCAACTTGCGGTTATGATAGGCGCTTTGGCAAACGGAAAAGAACGTTTCACTCCGTATTTAGCCAAAGAAATAATAAGCGCGGACGGCGACACGCTTTTTAGTCGCACAAAAGGCGACAATCATTATTCTTTGGAAAAAGTAAAAAGAGAATCGATAGAGGCGATAAAAAAAGGTATGGCAAACGTCGTTGAAGAAGGCGGCGGCACGGGACGTCGGGCAAGAGTCGCGGGAATTCCCGTCGGCGGAAAAAGCGGAACCGCGCAAAATCCTCACGGGGGAGACCACGCTTTATTTGTCGCGGCGGCGCCTTTGGACGAACCGACGATAGCCGTCGCGGTTGTCGTAGAAAACGTAGGCGGAGGCGGAAGTATGTATGCGGCGCCGATAGTGGGAAATATCCTGAATTATTATTTTGACGAAACCCCCGAAGGTCGCGAAAT
The DNA here is from genome assembly GCA_009787445.1 of Chitinivibrionia bacterium. Taxonomy (GTDB): domain Bacteria; phylum Fibrobacterota; class Chitinivibrionia; order Chitinivibrionales; family Chitinivibrionaceae; genus WRFX01. Next base: position 13,617 of record WRFX01000050.1, read on the forward strand.
CGCTGAAAAATATAGAAATAAAAGAGGAGAAAGAATCCGATGAGAGCAAAAAATATCGCTCAAAGAACGTTTGATATGCCGTTTTTTCTTATGGTTTTATTATTGTGGCTCATAGGAAACGCGCTAGTATGCAGCGCGGTCGCGCCTCCCACAGACGCGCCGTCGGGTTTGTCCGATTTATTTGCCTATATCGGCAATAGTTTTGAAACGAGTCCGCTGTTTAGAAGCCAAGTTATTTGGACGATAATGGGAATAATTATCGTTTTGATTATGGTCAGCGTTCCTGTGGAATGGTATTATAAAATCGCTCCGTTTTTTTACGTCGCGACAATTTTATTGCTTATCGCGGTTTTGACAAGCGGCGTTTCTTCAAAAGGCGCGGGACGCTGGATTGCGATAGGCGGAATAAAACTTCAGCCGTCTGAATTTGCCAAAATCGGACTTTTGCTTATGCTCGCAAGGCATTTTGCAAGATACGAAATATCGCTTAAAAAGCCGATAACGCTGCTTGCTCCCGGAATAATTATTTTAATTCCTTTCGCGCTTGTTATAAGACAACCCGACCTTTCGACGACTCTTGCGCTTATTGCGATGTCGCTTCCTATTTTTTATTGGGTCGGCTTGAAATTAGTGGAAATATTGTATTTAATATCGCCGGGAATATCCGCGCTTTTGGCTGTGTTGCCGCTAATCGTCGCGTTTGTTAGAAAAGGAACGGTCGAAACGGTAATGACAAGCGGAGTCGACGCGGTTACGACGCAGGGTTCGCAACTCGGTATTATAGGTACTATTCCGTGGGCGATTTTCTTTGCGACGTTGTGCGTTTTGTTTTATTTTTTCAGAACGTCCAAAATAATTTTGGTTTTGGTCATTTCCCTAAACTTGCTTTCCGCTTCCGCTTCCACTCTTGTTTGGGAAAATTGGCTTAACGATTATCAAAAAGTGCGCGTAATAAGTTTTATAAATCCGCAACTTGACCCGAAAGGCAGCGGCTGGCAGGTAATTCAGTCGCAAATCGCAATAGGTTCTGGCAAATTTTCGGGCAAAGGATATTTGAAAGGCACGCAAGTGAATTTGGCTTACCTTCCCGAACAACACACGGACTTTATATTTTCGGTTTTGGGCGAGCAGTTTGGATTTTACGGTTGCGTGGGGGTAATTCTTCTCTTTTTTATGCTTATAGCAAGGGCTTTGCACGCCGTAACGAATATAAACGAGCGATTTATAAACGTATTAGTTGTCGGCGCGACTTCGCTTTTGGTGTATCATATTTTCGTAAATATTGCGATGGGAATAGGACTTATGCCCGTAACGGGACTTCCGCTTCCGTTTTTGAGTTACGGCGGCTCGTTTACATTGACGGTTTCTATGCTCGTAGGACTGATTTTGAGCGCCCGCGCACAGGATATTTAAGCGAAATATCGTAAAATTTTTATGAATTTTTGTAAATTTTGTCAAGGAAAAATTAAAAAATGCAATTAACTGAAATGGAAAGAGCGTATAAAAGCGGCAAATTCGACGATAATTTTGACTTTTTGTTTCAATACGGAATCGCTTTGTTTAAGTCGGGCATACTTGCGACTGCGGCGGAAGTTCTTGGAAAAGCATTGAAAATAAAACCAAATCATATCGGCGTATTAGGACTTCTCGCCGACGTTTTTGAAGAAACGGGAAATCCCGTTACCGCTATGAACGTCTATAAATTGGCGCTTAAATTAGAACCAGAAAACATAAGATTAAATTTCGGTATTGCAGGAACTTATATGGTTTGCGGTTATCAAAAAGAATCTATAGAATATTACAAAAAAGCAATAGAATATATTAAAAAAAGTTCCGTTTATTCCGAACATTTTCCTACCGTATATTCAAAATTTTTGTTTCATTTAAACTATGTCGAAATTTCTCGCGAAGAATATTTTGCGCTTTGTCAAAAATACAGAACAATTTGGGAAAAAGAGGTTTTGCCTGCGCGTCCAAATTTCTGTGAAACGCAAAAAATAAAAATCGGCGTAGTTTCGAGCGATTTTCATATGCACGCCGTATCGTTATTTGTGAGTTCGCTGTTTGAAAATTACGATAAAAGCAAATTTGAAATTCATCTGTTTTCTACGCTTATGCGGGAAAAATACGATAAAAATACCGATATTTTTATGAAACAAACGGATAAATGGCACGATATTTCGGCAATGAGTTTTTTGGACGCGGCAAATCTCATAAAAGAAGAAAAAATTACGGTTTTAGTGGATTTATCGGGGCATACTTACGGCGGTTTGCATATATTCGGCTTGCGTCCCGCGCCTGTTCAAATAACTTATTGCGGCTATCCGAATACGACGGGATTAAAAAGTATTGATTACAGAATTACCGACGAAATTTGCGAACCCGACGACGCTCAAAATTATTATTCCGAAAAATTATTCAAATTGAACGGTTGTTTTTTGTGTTATAAGCCCGATAATACTATGCTTGCGGACTGTTCTTTTGAAGATTTGCAAGGGCGACCGATTATATTCGGTTCGTTTAATACTTTATCTAAAATGACCGAAAAAACCATTAAACTTTGGAGTAAAGTTATAAACGCGGTTCCCGAATCGAAATTAGTGATAAAACACAGATTTTTGAACGACCCGAAACTTCGCGATATTACGCTTAAAAGATTTGCCGAAAACGGACTTTTAAACGACAGAATAATTATTTTCGATTATAATTTCGATAATAGAGAACATATTCTTCAATATAACAAAATCGATATTGCGCTTGATTCGTTTCCATACAACGGAACGACGACTACCTGCGAAGCGCTTTATATGGGAGTTCCCGTAATAACGATTTTGGGCGACAGGCACGTATCGAGAGTAAGCGCGAGTTTACTTAACGCGGTAGGACTTGGCGAACTTGCGGCAAAAAACGAAGACGATTTTGTAAAAATTGCCGTAGATTTGGCGAAAAATACGCAAAAACTTACGGAAATAAAGAAAAATTTGCGAAAAAACATGGAAAATTCAGCGCTTATGGATAAGAAAACTTTTACTCAAAAATGGCAAAACGCGATTTTGGATATGATAGAGGAGGTGAAAATGCTTTGTTTTCTTTAACTTCAACTTTTTTTGTTATTTATCTAGGTTCAATCCTAGTTAAGTAAAAAAACGAGTACTTAAATTTACTCATTTATTTACCCGTTTTCTCATAAAATACAATACGCCATTTATAAAATGTATAA
>WRFX01000051.1 GCA_009787445.1 Chitinivibrionia bacterium
CCTTTTGTGTGTATAAATTTTCATTTAACTTTTTTAAAAAGGAGCAACTATTATGTTTGCTAAAAAAATGCTTGTCGCATTGTTGATTGGCGCGTTTACGTTTGTTACGTTTGCGCAGGATTCTAAACGAGTTTATTTAGGAGTTCGCGCGGGCGCAGGACTTGGTCTTTCCACTTTACTCGGAGAATGGGAAAAAGAGATTACCGAAGACGGAGGAAAAATTACCCGCGGAGGCGCTTCGTTTGACGTCGCGCCGTTTGTAAGTTTGCAGTTGGCAGACGTATTTGCGCTTCAAACGGAATTACTCTTTACCAAATTTGGCGTGGGCTACGAATTTAACGAAAGCGATTCTTACTATGACGACTATTATGACGAAACCATCAGTTACAGTTACGAAGAGGTAGCAAAATATTCAAGAAGCGCTATGGTAATTCCCGTTTTGGCAAAATTGACTTTTAGACCTGAAAATCTTTCTATTTCGGCGTTTGTAGGTCCGCACTTTGCAATAAATATTGGAGATTGGAAAGTTGTCGAAAACGGAAGTTGGAGCGATAGCGACGGCGAAAATGAAAAATGGGACACAACTTACACGCAGACCGAAGCCAAATTTAAAGAGGATATGGGTTTTACCGAACTTAAATATCCGCCTGTTGGCTTAACTGCGGGAGTGTCTTTTGGATTTGCCGCGGGACCCGGAAATTTGTTTTTTGACATAAGATTTCTCACGGATTTGGGAGCGGTTAAAGGCGAATATTTGAGCCGTTACGACGATGACGACAATGAGTTGCCCGTTCCTGTGAAAAAAGAAGAAGATTTTTTTCGTCGCGCAAAATTGAGTTTTACGGTAGGTTATGAATTTGGCGCGGGTTCGAGGTAACAAAAAGTAATAAATTGGCATAAATTTTGCCGTTTAATTTTGTCGCAACATTTTTTTAACGGCGATTTTTAGCGGGGCGGGCGTAGAAATACGCTCTCCCCTTTTTTGTTTTGGCGACAATTAGTATATTTATGGTAAAAAATGAAAAAAGGATAAAGAAATGATAATAGCGAACCCGATATACGACGTAACATTCAAACATTTACTCGAAAACGACCGCGCCGCGAAGTTTTTCATCGGTACAATTTTGGATTGCGAAGTAATTTCTCTTGAACCGACCGTTCAGGAACGCACGTCTCACAATAGAGAAACGAGAGAAATATCGCTTTTTCGTGTGGATTTTGCCGCGACGATAGAAACGAAAGAAGAAGGTAAAAAGCGCGTAATAATAGAAATGCAGAAAGCGTTGCATTTGGGCGACATTTATCGTTTCAAAAATTATTTGGGCGAAGAATATAAAAGGTCAAAATATCCGATAATATCGATATACATTTTAGGATTTAATTTGTCAGTCGATTCGCCCGCGTTTGCCGCTATTCCCGATTGTCGTGATTTAACGACCAATAAAAAATTGGAAGTGAACGACAGTTTTGTTGAATATTTGACTCACAGCGCGTATTTTGTTCAGACGTTAAGGATAAAGCCGAGTTTTAATACGAAATTGGAAAAATTGCTGTCGATTTTTGAGCAGGCGAATTTTGTAGGCGATAACAAAACTACGAAAGATTTTGCCTTAAAAGAGGACAAAGAATTGGAAGACGTGTTAAAAGTATTGCATTACGTCGCGGCGGACAAAGAAGCGCGTGAAGAGTTGGACAAGGAAGAATATTATCAGGAAGCGATGGAAGGAATGTTTGGCGAAAAAGATAAGAAGATAGAGGAGTATAAAGAGAGATTGGAAGAGAAGAATAAGGAGTTGGAAGAGGCGCGGCAAAAAAATAAGGAAGTAGTCCAAAGAATGAAACAACGTAGTATATCAGTAGAAGAAATATCCGAATTAACGGGATTAACGGTAGAAGAAATAGAAAATTTATAAAAACGAAATTATTCAAATTTTATTGTGCGCAAATAGTATTTTTGGCAATGAAAAAATATTTTTATTAGAAGGAATTGTTTATGAATCTTGATTTAGCCGTCAGAAAAGTGGCGGATTTTCCTAAACCGGGGATTTTATTTTACGATATTACTTCGGTTTTTATGAATCCGCAAGCGTTTGATTTTGTAGTAAAAAGAATGCTTGAAGAATTTGGAAACGACAAAATAGACGCCGTTATCGCAATAGAAAGTCGCGGATTTATTGTGGGCGCGGTTTACGCGAAAGAAAAGAAAATTCCGTTGGTTTTAGCCCGCAAAAAAGGAAAACTCCCGTGCGAAACCATAGAAGAATCCTACGAATTGGAATACGGAAAAGCGACTTTGGAAATTCACAAGGCGGACATCGAAGCGGGGAAAAATTACTTGATAATAGACGACTTAATCGCCACCGGCGGAACCATAGAAGCGGTCGCAAAAATGGTCGAAAGAAGCGGCTCGAAAGTCGCGGGCGTATTTTCAATAATTTCGCTTCCGTTTTTGGGTTACGAGAAAAAAATCGGGAAATATAAAACGGTAACTTTGCAAGAATATCACGGAGAATAAATTTTTTAAGAAAGGAACTCATTATGAAGTTAAAAATTTGTTTGTTTTTGTTTGTAATTGCGACGTTTGTGTGCGCGCAGCCCAAACTTTTCGTAGAAAATAAACAGCACGACTGGGGAACGGTCGCCGAAGGTAGCACGACGCTGAAACACACTTTTACGGTCGTAAATAAGGGAAGTGATACGCTTAAAATTTCCAAAGTAAACGCGAGTTGCGGATGCACGGTCGCAAAATACGATTCAATAGTTGCGCCGGGAAAAACGGGAAAAGTTTCCGCCGAATTTGACATTTCCAAAAGAACGGGAAGAGAAACAAAAACGCTTACCGTTTATTCCAACGACGCGGATTCCGCGCAGGTTCATCTTAATCTTACGGTTTTCATAAAAACGCCTTTGGACGCGGTGCAAAAATGGATGACGCTTTATTCGGACAAGGGAAAAATAAGCGGAAATATTTCGTTTTTGACGGCGCAAAAAGATTTTAAGATAAACAAGTCGTTTTATGCCGCAAATCATCGCGACGCTAAAAATTCCGTTCAGGCGCCGATAACGGTAAACGCGATTTTTAAAAGTAAATCGAAACCCGACGCAAACGGCGATATTACATACGAATACGACTTTAATTTTTCCAAAAACGTCGCGGAATACGAAAACGGAGCGATAACTTTTGAAACGAACGTAAAAGAAAAGCCGTCCGTTTCTACAAACGTTTCAATAGAACCGAAAAAAGCCGCGCCTTACTGATTGGTAAAAGAAAAAGTTTTTTGTGAAAAACATTTTAGCGGATAGACAAAATTTAATATTAAGGTGGATAACCTTAATATTTATCGTGCTTGTATTTTTTCTGACTGCAAGCGGAGTAGCGCGCATTTTTGAAAAAAATTGGCATTTGGTTTATTTTAATTTTTCTATGGCTTTGTTTTACGGCGCGGTCGCGTTTTTAATATTAAAATTTAAGACACACAAATATATGCCGTCCGTAATAATTTTTGTCGTGAGCAATACTTTAATTCCCCTAATGTTTTTTGTGCGCGGCGGAGTAACAAGCGGAACTTTTTCGTATTTTTTAGTTCCCGTGCTGTTTCAAGCGTTCTTTTTTAAGGGAAAAACGCTGTATTTCGGCTGCGCTTTTTATTTAATATTGATTGTTTTATGCTCATATTTTTCGCACGATTTTACCGAATCCGAATATATCGACGTAATAATTTCGTTTCTTATTTGTTCCGCCGCGATTGCCGTAGGGGCAAACACTTACAGAAAAGACATCGATGAAACGGTGCAAAAACAACTTTTCGACGAAATAAACAGGCAGAATTATTTTATCGGCAAACTAAACGAAATAGCCGAAACGCTTATTTGCGCTTCGCACGAAGATTTTAATTTTTCTATGAACGTCGTTTTGCACGAAATTATAGATTTATTGAACGTCGACAGCGCTTACGTGTGCGAAGCGTCCGTTCGCGAAAACAAATATTACGCCTCGCAAATTTACGGATGTACGTCGCAAAAATTCGGCGTCCATATAAATAGCGACGCAAAAGAATCGCATTTGGACGAAGTTTGCCCAGATTGGGTTCGACTGCTTACTCGCGGCAAAATTATCAACGGAACTACGAAAGATATGGACGAAAATTTAAGGCAAAAATTGGAATCGCAAAATATTTTTTCGGTTTTGGTCGCGCCGATTTTTATAAACAATAAATTTTGGGGATTAGTCGGCGTTTACGACAGCAAAAAAGAGCGTACTTTTATTAAGGAAGAAGAGCATTTTATGAAATCCATAAGCATACTTTTGGCAAATTCGACGGTAAAAAATCAAATTACGGAAGAACTTATTGACGCAAAAGAAAACGCCGTCGTTCAAAGTCGCGCAAAAAGCGAATTTTTGGCAAATACTTCGCACGAAATTCGCACGCCGCTAAACGCGATAAACGGACTTACGGAATTGGAACTTCGCAAAAAACATCCTTACGACACGATAGTAAATCTCGAAAAAATTTATTCGTCGGGAACTCTGCTTTTGAACACGATAAACGATATTTTGGACATTTCAAAGATAGAAAGCGGAAAATTGGAGTTGAAAATTTTTGAATACGATTTCGCAAAAGTCGTCGAAGAAACGATTTCGGTTTGCATCGTGCGAATTATCGAAAAACAGATAAAATTCGATTTGGAAATTGCCGACAATATTCCGCAAAAAGTTTTGGGCGACGAAATAAGAATCAAGCAAATTTTAAATAACCTGTTGAGCAACGCTTTCAAATATACCGAACAGGGATTTGTGAAACTGCAAATTTCGGGAAAAATAAACGAAGAAAAAAACGTTTTTGAATTTTGTTTTAAGGTTTCGGATTCGGGAGTCGGAATAGATAAAAAACAAATGGAGCGTTTATTTGAACAATACACTCGTTTCAGCGATATGAAAGGCGTAGAAGGCACGGGACTTGGGCTTAATATTTGCAAAAAACTTGTGGAAATGATGAACGGAAAAATAGAAGTTCAAAGCGAAGTCGGCAAAGGTTCGGTTTTTACGGCGCATATAGAACAGGGCGCTATCGACGAAAAAATTATCGAATCGGACAGACGACAAAGATTAAATTCGCTTGCGTTTTTACAAAAACAGAGCGGCGAAAAAATAAAACAAATAGAATTTCTTGCAATGCCTTACGGAAAAATTTTGGTCGTCGACGATATTTCGTTAAATCTCGACGTGGTTCGGGGAATGATGGAACTTTACAAATTGAATATCGACACCTGTTTGAGCGGCAAAGAAGCGATAGAGTTAATAAAATCGCAAAAGAAAAAATACGACGTGCTGTTTATTGACCATATGATGCCCGAAATGGACGGAATCGAGACGGTTCGCGTTATTCGCAACGAAATCGACGTAGATTACGCAAAAACCGTTCCGATAGTCGCATTTACGGCAAACGCCGCGGTGGGCAGCGAAAAAATGTTTTTGGAAAACAGTTTCGACGAATTTATGTGCAAGCCCATAGTTTTGCAAGAATTAGACAATATTTTGAAAAAATACGTTTACAAAGAAAATTTAAGCGAAGAAGAGAAAAAAGAAGTTGAAAAACATTTGGAAAAAGAACAGGAAACGCAAACAATAGAGCCGCAAAAAACGGAAACGGACGTCTCAAATATTGTCGGCGTAGATATGAAAGAAGGACTTGCGAGATTCGGCAACAATTCCAAAAGTTATTTGAAAATTCTAAAATCGTTTTGCGACAATATTGGGCGACACATCGACGGAGTGAGAAATCCGACGCGGGAAAATTTGTCGTCTTACGCGATAGAAATTCACGGAATAAAGGGCAGTTGTTACGGAATTTCGGCAAATATTTGCGGAAAACTTGCGCAAGAGTTAGAAATGTCGTCAAAAGCGGGAAATTTGGAAGAAGTTTTAAGAAAAAACGGCGAATTTATTGAAAATATAGAAAAAACGGTATCGCGAATTCGCGAATATCTTGAAACTCGCGAAGAAAAAAAAGTATATGAAACAAAAGCCGAACCCGACGTTGAAATTTTGCAAAAAATTTTAGCCGCTGCCATTGATTTTGATATTCACGAAATAAACAAAAATATTGAAGAGTTAGAAAAATTTAAATACGAAAAACGCGGCGATTTGGTAGAAAAAATAAAAAAATTCGCCGAAGATTTTGATTACGACGCAATTTCGGCGGAATTGAAAAACAAGAACTTTTAATAAAAGGCGAAGAAATTTCTCTCCGCCTTTTATTAAAAGACAAACTTTAATTAAGGCGTTTTACTTGACGTCAAAAAAACCAAAACCCATATAGCCCATATCATTCCTATAAATATCGGCGCTCATATGAATTTTTTCGAGAACGCCTTTCTTTTTATTCTCTTCCAAAGAAAACATCCGTACACCTTCTATTTCGCATTGAACTCTTCCTTCACCGCTATAACCTTTAGGAATTGTCGTAAATTTAATTACTTTGCCTTGAACATTATACGATTCTTCTAATTTCGGCAGTGGGATTCCCGGTTCAAATACAATTTCTCCGTCGTTAGTTTTAAATATAAGTTTTATCCCTTTTTTTAAACTATGAGGATCAAAAGCATAGGCGTCTTTCATAGAGTTATATATTCTATACGCCCACGCTTGTCTTTGTTTTTCCTGTGCTTCTATTTGTTTTTGCTGCGCTTCAAATTCTGCTTCATATTTACCCAAATTCTGTTTCACTTCCGCATATAACTTCCATTGTGAATCAAGAGCCGCAATTAAATTGTTATAGTCGTCGTTTATTTCTTTTAACTTGGCGCATCTCGGAGTATCTTGTGCTTTGCACAGGTTTATTTCTCTTTCTCGTATATTCTTCAATTGCCTGATTTGTTCGACATCGCTTTTTATGCTCTTTACCATATCAAAATCTTCTTTTAGATTTTCAAAAACATTCATAATGTTTTGGGAAAATTTACCAAGAAGCGCTATTTCATATAGCGTTCTAAATTCTTGCTCGCTAAGATCTTTAAGTTCATATAAATATGCAGTTTCCACGCGATTTCCTTTAAGGATAGGCGCTGCTTCCGTTTTCACGGCAGATATTCTCGTAATTTCATTAAAATCAGAGCTGACAATATTTGCAAGCGCTTGATTACGCCTGACTGCCTCTTCCACCTTACGGCTACTTTCTTCATTAATAGCGACAATTCCTGTAATTGGGTCATAAAATTGCGCCTGCAAACCACTTGATAACATCAATGTTACCGACAACACTTTAAGGACGCTTGTTCCTTTTTTCATAAAAAACCTCCAATAAAAAATTATGCAAAAACACCATTGTTAATGCCGAAAATTATAATTTATGAATTTATAGAGAAAAGCAACCGAAAAATGGTTGTTCTGCCTATAATCATAATTTGTCAAGAACGATGATTTTTTGACACCGGTATTTAGAAATAACAAAGTGGCAGATAGGCAAAACAGCCAATAGAGTGGACTGCCACGCTTTGTTATTATTAAAAAATAAAATACCAATGAATAGCAAGGATAATCCCCGCTAACATCGTTCTTGACGCATATAATATAATTTATGGCAAAGGAGTAATACGAAAAAAGTGATAAGAAAAAGTAGTTTTTACTCCTATTCCTTTCTTTTTTATCATTTATCAATTAGGCGAATAATATTTTTAAAAACGAACGAAGAAAAATAAAATAGGAGAATATGTTTTGGAAAGCTTAACTATTGATAATTTACAACTGTTTATTCTTTTTGTTACGCCGGGGTTTATTTCTTTAAAAGTGTGGACTTTAATACATCCTTCTCCGAGAATGATTCTTACAGAAAGAATTATGGAAGCGATAATTTTCAGCAGTTTAAATTATCTTGTTATTATTTGGTTGCATTCTTTGTTAAAAGATAGTAATTATGGCATTTGGATTTATTTTTTAATAGCGCTTATACTTTCCGTTATATATCCTTTTTTACTGAAAAAAATATTATTAAGTTCTATCCTTAAAAATAAGGTAAATAGTATAATGCCTAAAGCGTGGGACTATTTTTTCCATAAAAAAGAACCTTGTTTTGTATTAATCCATTTGAAAGATGGGAAAGTTATCGGAGGATTTTATGGCGATAATTCTTTTGCGTCTTCCTATCCAGAAGAAAATGACATATATTTAGAGGAAATATGGAAAATAAATGAACGCGGAGCGTTTGCTGACAAAATAGACAGAACTAATGGACTTTTGGTTAATAAAGACGCTATAGAATACATTGAGTTTTTTAAAATAAACGACAAAGAAGAAGCTTTGAAAGAAAATAACAATCAATTAAAAGAAGGAGAAGACCTATGAATAACAAAAAAAAGTTATTAGAAGGTTATCAGCCCATTATGCCCGATTATCTTAAGGGGAAAAAAATTTACCCTCCTAAAGGAGGAAGTGGAGAAACTGTGTTGTGGACGAGAAACGCGGATTCCCTTCCACATTCATTTGCCGTAACAGATAAAAAATAAATTGATTTGTTTTTGGCGTGTTATTGCATTAAAAACATCGGCAAATAAAAACGAACCGATTAAATAGGTAATTGAAAAGTGATTTTCCGCGTTAACAGGAAAGTTTACGGATGTTTAGTGAAATCGGGAATAAAGAAATAAAGATTAAGCGTTATGTTATTAGGAATATAACTCCCTAATTTTTTCTAACTCTCGCGCTAATTTCATCATAAAGAACAACATAATTTTTATAGCGACTTTCAACGATTATATTTTCTTTTACCGCCGATTTTATACTGCAATTCGGTTCGTTTTTGTGAGAACAATTTGAAAATTTACAGGGAGTTTTTTTCAAAATATCAACAAAATCGCTAAAATACGAAGCGATAAATTGCGGCTCGATATTCGGCGTTTCAAAAAACGAAAATCCCGGCGTATCGGCAATAAAACCGCCGTTCGATAGCCGCAAAAGCGACGTGTGCGAAGTAGTATTTTTCCCGCGAAGCAAATTTGTAGATAATTCTTGCACGGCAAAATATTCGTCGGGAAATAAAATTTGCATTATAGAACTTTTGCCGACTCCCGATTGCCCCGCAAAAACCGAAACTTTTTCTTTCGCCGCGTTTTTAATTTTTTCTATGGATTTTTTATCGTTAATATTTGTTAATAAAACGTCAAAACCTATTTTTTTGTAAATTTGCGCAAAATTTTCAAGTTCGTCAAGTTGCGATTCCGATAAAATATCGGTTTTGTTGAAAACAAGCGTTACGGGAATTTCTTTTATCGCGGCGCAAAAAATAAATTTGTCTATGTAAAATAAATCCAAATTCGGTTTAATTAAACAATTTACAAAAAAAACATTGTCGATATTTGCAATTAGCGGTTTTAAAAGATAATTTTTTCTCTCGCAAACATCGCGAATTATTGCGTTGTCGGCAATTCCGTCAAATAATTCTACTTCGACAAAATCGCCGACGGCAATTCGCTTTTGCTTGCTTTTGGCGACGCCTTTAAGGACTGCGCGGACGGGTTCGCTTCGCAAAATATCTACCAAATAGTAGTTTTTTTGCTCCTGAATTATCCGTCCAAGCATAAAAAATTATCGGCTTGCTTCCGCTATATTCGCCTGATGACCTTTTTTTGCACCCTCTTCGGTAAACGAAACCGCCGACAATCTTTCGATGTCGTGACTGTGCGTCAGTTCTCCCGTGTTTTTACTTAAAACATAAACCGCCAAATTGAACATTTTGGCTTCGTAAGTGTTGTACGGGTCTTCAATATAAACAAACAAATCTTCTTCTTTGTCGAGTCCTTTAAGTTTGACTTTTGACGCGCCAAAGAAAATGTAATCAATAGTATCGGGACGAACCGTCTGGTATTTTCCGTCGCGTTTTACGGCAAAATCCGCCTGCGTAGATAATTTTCCGCGAGAACCGAAACCGTTTCCTTCGAGGTATCCGCCCGACATAAACGCAATGTTTGCGCTTCCTTCGATTTTAACGTCGCCTTCGCCGGGGTATTTTCGCGTTACCGTTACGTCAAAATTGCCCAATCGCATCTGCCAATAATCCGCCGAAGTTACTTTTCCGTCGGGCGTGGCGTAAAAGATTGTGTTTTTCGTCATAGCCCGCAATCTCAAATCGTCCTGCGCGAAAATCGTCGAGAAAGTTAAGGCGAGCGCCAAAATAAACATAAAATTTTTCATAAAAACTCCTTTTTTAAGTACATTTCCAAAGGTAAATATACGAAATTTCCAACAAGTTTGCAAAAAAAATTTACTTAATTCGCCATTTAATTTCTTTTTGCGCGCGAATCGGTATAATTGAAACGTCGGAATTTACCTTAAATTCGCTCGGCGCAGTCCAATTTTCGCGGATTAAAGTAACGGTTTTTTTGTTATGCGGAAGTCCGTAATAATCCGCGCCGTTTTTCGAGCAAAAATTTTCAAAATTATCTAACGCGCCCGCTTCTTCAAACGCTTCGGCGTAAAGTTGAAGCGCGGCGAAAGCCGAATAAATTCCCGCGCAGCCGCAAGACGATTCTTTTGCGTTTTTTGGATGAGGCGCGGAATCCGTTCCCAAAAAAAACTTTTTGCACGGATTTTTTATCGCTTCAAGCAACGCTTTGCGGTGAATTTCGCGTTTTAGAACGGGAAGGCAATAATTATGCGGATTTATCCCGCCGTCGAAAATTGCGTTTCTGTTCATCAATAAATGTTGCGGAGTTATCGTCGCGGCAATGTCGTTTTCAAGAACAAAATTTACCGCTTCTTTCGTCGTTATATGTTCCAAAACTATTTTTAAGTTATCGATTTTCATAAGTTTTTTGTTTAATATATTATCTATAAAACGCTTTTCTCTGTCAAAAACGTCAATATTCGATTCAACGCTTTCGCCGTGAATTAAAAGCGGAATTTTGAACTTCGCCATTGTTTCAAGAACGGGGATTATTTTGTCGAAATCGCTTATTCCGTGTTGCGAATTTGTCGTGGCGCTATTCGGATAAAGTTTTAACGCTTTTACGATGCCCGATTTTGCAAATTCTTCAATATCGTCAGGCGTGTGATTTTCGGTCAGATAAATTGTCATAAGCGGTTCAAAATCGCAATTTGGCGGAATATTTTTGATTATTCTTTCTTTATATTCCAAAACGTTTTTTAGCGAAACGACGGGCGGTTTTAGATTAGGCATAACGATAGCCCGCGCAAAAACTTTTGCGGTATGCGCAAGAATAAATTTCATAATTTCGCCGTCGCGCAAATGCAGATGAAAATCGTCGGGGCGCGTTATTGTTATTTCGTTTTGCATAATTATCACAAATTCCTTTTCGGTCTTGAATCCAATATAAAATTGGGAAGTTTGTTTATAACGTTTTCTTCTATGATTTTTCTGTTTTTTTGAAAAAATATTCCCGCCGCAATTAGCAATATTCCCGTTATCGTCAAATAAAACGGAAAAAGCGCAGAATCCCTAAAAAATTCCCACGACAATCTGCCCAAAAATTGCATAATTCCCAATGTTCCAAAAACTATAAATACGTCTCTGTTTACAAATAACGCAAACAATATCATAAGGACGTTTATAAGACCAAATATTATAAGTTTATCTAAATATTGGCTTTCAAAAACCGACAAACCCGCAGAAAGCGTCAATAAGCCGAAAAGATACATCCAAAACGAATAATCCTTTTTAAACTTTATATCCGCAAAATACCCTATTGCTATCATAAGAAAGCCGAATACGTTTGAAATCTCCGCGCGCTGCGTCCAAGTTATATTTTGTTTTTCTTGTATTATCGGCACAATATCCATAGAAAAAAACCATAACGAACCCGCTATTAAAAAAACGATAAACGGAAATCGCGCCTTAAAAAGAATCGGCAGCGCAACCAAAATTGTACTTATTTCCAATACTATCCATTTTCCCTTTATCCATACGTAATATTCGTCGTAAGACCAGCCCATAGGAAAGAAATCATAACGTTTCAAAATCGAAAAAGTAAGAAGAGGCGTCATTGCAACGGCTACCGAAAATAATATTCCGCCCGCGACTTCCATATTTTTCTTGAATTGCAAGTAATTGCCCGCAAGCAAAAACGCTATAAAATAAAACGTAGAAATAGCAATTATGCCGTTTATTCCAAAACCGTCCCAACTTATTTTCATTAGCCACGTCATCGCGGAGATTATTAACAATCCGCCGCCGTAATAAAGCGTTTTTTGAAATTTAGTTGCGTCGTCTGTTCGCGTAAATTCTTTGGATTTAGCGACTTGTTCGGATGAAAATATTATATCGCCGTTTTTTAGCGCAAACTCTCTAAATTTAGCGACTTGTTCTTCTGAAAATATATCGTATTTTATCGCTTCGTTTAATTGTTCGTCCGTGTAATTCATATTTCCCCTTTCAATGGCTTACGCTTTTTGAAAAAACGTACATTATTACCACTCCCGCGATTATAAACGCAATGCCCGTAATTGCCCAAACATCGAGCGTTTGCTTAAATAAAAGCCAAGAAACTAACGTTATAAGCACGATTCCGAGTCCCGCCCATATCGCATAAACGACGGCGACGGGTATGGTTTTTACCGCCAAAGACAAAAAATAAAACGCGGTTATATATCCTACTGCGGTAATTATAGACGGGACTAAATTTTTAAAGCCGTTTGTCGCTTTTAACGCGCTTGTCGCCGTCGTTTCCGATAATATGGCGATTAAAAGAAATAGCCATTGCATAATTATTTGCTCCTTTGTTTTGGCTTGAAAATACTATTTGCCGCAAAATAAAAAAAGCGTTCTCCCGAAAGAAAACGCTTTGCAACTAAAAACCGCCGCGCTTATTATTTTTTGGTAAGTACCGTTCCGTCCAGAATAAGATTGTTGCTTTCTACGCGATATGACACAGTTTCCGTTTCTCCGTCGGAGTATTTAAAGGTTATTTTACCGCCGCTTGTACTAAACGTTCCTCTATCATGTTCTTCGCCGTCAGACGAGAAAATAAAAGTTCCGTCGCTTTTGAGGATTATTTCGTAGCCATCGCCGCCCCAAGTTCCTACAAGCGCGGAATCTACCGACGAACCATCGTCGTCGTCGCTGCAAGCGACAAATCCAAACGCGCAAAACGCCAAAAACACGCTGACCAACAATTTGGTCAAAAAATTAAGTTTCATTTAGAAACTCCTTTCTTAAAAATTAATAAAACAACCGGGAATTTAAACCTCCCTTTAAATTCCCACTTTTTTAAGAAAAAACCTGCTTTTGTTTGTGCGCATTTAGTATTTTGCGCGTGGTATAGTTTAAAGGGACGTTTAAATTATACCACGTAAATTTCAAGAGTTTTTTTGAAGAAAATTTAATTTTCTTTTTAATTTTTTTAGTTTTTTGAGGATAATAAAATGTTTGTTTTTAGTGGGAAATGCGGGAAAAAGTTGTAAAATATGATATTTTTTAATTTCTATCCGAATTTTTTAACAAATTCTTTTGGAGTAATAACTTCAATATCGTCGTTCGCAAATCCGTTTACGTCTCTGCTTACGATACAATCCGCGTTAAATTCTATAACATTCGCGTCAATGAATATTCGCATATTTTTCCTTTAAGGCGTCGGCGTAATCTTCTTTCCAATTAAAGTTGTCGGGGCGCGGGGAAATTCGCAAACTCATAACGCTTGCCAATAATTTGCCGCCTTTTATTTTATTTACGGTATTTTTTTGAGTTGAAATCGCCAAATTATCCTCCTTTATTTGCTTTTTAATTTACTGTTTTTGACAAACAAATATAATATATTTTTTGGGGAAATTGCATAAAAATTTATAATTTCTTAATTTTTTCAAAAATTTCGCAAATTTCGCAAATTTTCCTTGCGAAACACAATAAAAAGTTATTATATTTTGTTTTTCTCTTAAAAAATTTTATGGAGGATTCGCAAATGTATTTAGTAATTGCGTTAATACTGATAACGATTATCGTTACGGCAGGTGTTTCTAACAAACTCAATATCCCTTTGGTCGTCATCGCGCTTTTTGCGGGAATGCTGTTTGGCAGCGACGGATTAAAACTTTTTCCTTTTGACAACGCGCCGCAAGCGCAAAAAATTGCGGATTTCGCGCTCGTTTTCGTTCTGTTTATCGGCGGCTTCGTTACAAGAAAAGACCGATTAAAAATAGTTTTCGCCCCCGCTATGATTATGGCGACTTTCGGCGTAATATTAACCGCCGTCGTAACTGCGGCGTTTCTTAATCTTATCTTAAAATTTGAGTTGCAAACTTCAATTCTTATCGGCTGTATAATCGCCTCGACCGACGCGGCGGCGGTATTTTCCATTTTGCGCACGCGCTCGTTAGACAAAAATCTTTCGGCGCTCGTAGAAATTGAATCCGCCACAAACGACCCTATGGCTATCGTTTTAACCACAATAGCGGTGTCGTTAGCGGCGACGTCGGCGGCTTCGTCGGCAAATTTGGCTATTGAACAGCCGTTAAATATAGTTTTGCTTTTGGCTTGGAAAATTGTCGGCGGCGCGGGTCTGGGACTTCTTATCGGCTGGGGCGCGTATCGTTTGAGCAAATGCGTGGTAGAATTGGACAAAGGTTATTTCTACATTTATATAGTCGCGATAATACTTTTTTCTTACGGATTGGCGGAACTTACGAAATCGAGCGGCATTCTTTCCGCATTTTTCGCGGGCTTCGTTTTGGGAAATTCAAACATACCTTTCAAATCAAATTCGAGCACTTTTCTTGAAGCGCTTTCCACTATGGGAAACGTCGTAATTTTTGTTCTTCTGGGACTTTTGGTATCGCCGAGCGAATTTCGCGGCGTGTTTGTCGACGGAATTTTGCTTTTTATCGTACTTACTTTTATTGCGCGTCCGATAGTCGTCGCCGTTTTTATGTCTTTTTTCAAATATTCGCTAAAAAAGAATATTTTCTTGTCGTGGAGCGGTTTAAGAGGCGCGGTTCCTATGGTTTTAGCGACTTATCCTGCGGCGGCGGGAATAGAAAACGCGAATTATATTTTTAATATCGTGTTTTTTGCGGTTCTGCTTTCTATGCTGATTCAGGGTTCCACGATAACGACGCTTGCCGACAAATTTAAACTTGCCGACAAAGCAAAGCCCAGACCCAAACAGTTAATGGAACTTGTGGCTTTGCACAACGCGGAATCGGAACTTTTGGAAATAACGATAGACGAAGACGAATACGGCGGTTCGGCAGTCGTATCGTCGCTGAAACTTCCCGAAGAAACGACGATAACTATGATAAATCGAAACGACAAAATAATCGCTCCGACCGCAAATACGGAAATTTTGACGGGCGATATTTTATACGTTCTTACAAAAACCGTAAATGTGGAAGCCGTAACAAAAACGATAACGGAACGCTTTATTCCAAAAGTCGCCGAAGCGCAGGTCGCCAGCAAATAATGAAAAAAATATTGTTTGTTTTTGGCACGCGCCCCGAAGCGGTAAAAATGTCGCCTGTGATTTTGGAATTGCAAAAACGAAAAAACGTCGAGTTAAAAATTTGCGTTTCGGGGCAGCATCGCGAACTTTTGGATTCGGTTCTTGAAATCTTTGAAATAAAACCTGATTTTGACCTGAATATTATGAAACACGGGCAGGATTTATCGGATATTTCGTGCGCGATAACTTCGGGACTTCGCGACGTTTTTAAGGAATTTCCCGCAGATATTGTAGCGGTTCACGGAGATACGACGACGGCGTTTATATCGGCGCTTTTTGCGTATTATCAAAAAATTAAAGTTGCGCATATCGAGGCGGGACTTCGCACAAACAATATTTATTCGCCTTTCCCCGAAGAGGGCAACAGAAAAATGATTGACGCGATAAGTTCGTATTTGTTTGCGCCGACAGAAAGAAGCAAAAAAACGCTAATTTTAGAAAATATTGACGAAAACAAAATTTTTGTTACGGGAAATTCGGTTATCGACGCGCTTTTAGAAATGCAAAAAAGAATAAATTCAAACGAAAATATTAAAAAAAGCATTGCCGAAAACGTAAAAAAAGCGGGATTTATTTTTGACGAAAGCAGAAAAATCGTCCTTATAACCACGCACAGACGGGAAAATATAGGCGACAATCTTGTCGAAATATACAACGCGATAAAAGAACTTGCGAAAACGCGCGAAAATGTAGATTTTTTGATAGTTTTGCATCCGAATCCCGCGCTTGCCAAAATTATAGAACCGATAATAGCAGGTATAAAAAACATAAAAATTCTTCGCAATATCGATTATTATTCTTTTATGTTTTTAATGAGCAAATCGTATATAATAATGACCGATTCTGGCGGCATACAAGAAGAAGCGCCGAGTTTTGGAGTTCCCGTTTTTGTTTTGCGAAACGATACCGAACGTCCCGAAGGCGTAGATAGCGGCGTTGCGAAAATTTTAGGCGCGGATAAGAATTTTATAGTTTCGCAAGTGTCCGACGTTTTGGAAAACAGTAATTTGCGAAATTCGATGACCTGCGAAAAAAATCCTTACGGCGACGGAAAAGCAAGCGCGCGAATTGCGGATGTTTTGACGGAGGGGTAGTAATGCAAATCCGATTCGTTTTAATTTAGCGCCAAATATTATTTTTACGATAAATAAATAAGGAGAAAACTAAATAAATTCAAAGGTTTTAATATGAAAAAAGAAACAAAGCCGAAAAGACGACGTAATAATTGGACTCAATGGTTTATTTGGACGCTACAATTTACGCTCGACGAATACGAAGATAAAATACAGTTTTTACCCGAATACGAATTATTTTCCAA
>WRFX01000052.1 GCA_009787445.1 Chitinivibrionia bacterium
GGGGGGGTAACTCCTTATATTTCAGGGATTTATGAGCATTTATATAAAGTAGAACACTATGTCGCCTTCTGTGAGTTTGAGTATAAGTATATGGAGGCGGCGTAATGAATCCCTTATTAAAAATAAAAAATCGCATAAAATATTACTTGCCGTTGTTAAAATTTAAGTTGAGAATTATAAAACATTCGATTAGAATTGTCTGTCTTAAAAAGTCAAAAATGATATATCTGTTCGGCTCTTCCGGAAATTCAAATTTCGGCGACCAGTCGCAAACTTATTGTATTCAAAAGTGGTGCGAAAAATACCTTAAAAATTACAGGATGTTTATTTTCCAATTGAATAAGCCGAGTATGCCGGGAATGCGGCTAACAGTAAAAATTCTGAAAAAGTTTAAGGAGTCGGGAATATGAAAAGAGTAGTTACATACGGAACTTTTGATTTACTGCATTACGGACACATCAATTTGTTGCAACGCGCAAAACAATTGGGCGACTATTTAATAGTATGTCTTTCTACCGACAAATTTAACAAAGAAGAAAAAAACAAAAATACCTATTTCAGTTACGACGAGCGAAAACGTTTGTTAGAAGCGATTCGTTATGTAGATTTGGTTGTACCGGAAGAATCTTGGGAACAAAAAGAAACCGATATTGATTTGTATCATATAGACGTGTTTGTTATTGGCGACGACTGGGAGGGGAAATTTGATTTTTTAAAAGATAAATGCCAAGTTGTCTATTTGCCAAGAACCGAAGAAATATCAACAAGCAGAATAAAAAACGATTTGTCTTTAAAATCAGGGGTAATATTACAATGAAGAGAACTTTTTTACTCATAATGAAAAATATGAAGTATTACATATTTCGTATTTTTCCTGTGCAAAAAAATAAAATTTTCATACAAAACCATATAAAAAATATGATGTATTACATATTTCGTATTTTTCCTGTGCAAAAAAATAAAATTTTCATACAAAACATTTACGGGTCGGGTTATGGGGAAAATCCGAAATATATCGCGGAAGAAATTATTAAACGTAACCTTGATTATAAACTCGTATGGGCGGTTAAGCCGGAATTATCAAAAAATTTTCCTTCCAGCAATAAAATTAAAACGGTTTGTTACGATAGTATTAGCGCGATTTTTGAAGAAACGACGGCAAAAATATGGATTGATAATTGCAGAAAAAGACGCAATGTTAGAAAACGAAAATCGCAATATTACATACAGTTGTGGCACGGATTTCCCCTTAAAAAAATTGAAAAAGACGTTGAGCAAAATTTGTCTCCAAGTTATGTGCAAAGCGCAAAACACGACTCGACTTTAATAGACCTTTTTATATCCGAAAGCAAATTTCAAAGCCAAATATACCGCACGTCTTTTTGGTACGACGGTGAAATTTTTGAGTGCGGTTCTCCTAAACATTCGGCGATTATCAGCCCCGACGAAAATATAAAAGAGAATGTGAAAAAATATTTCGGTATTGCAAAAGATAAGAAAATTGTTTTATATGCGCCCACTTTTCGTAAAAATTACGCTACCGACGTTTATGACATTGATTACGAACTGATATTGGACGGTTTATGCAAACAAACGAAAAACCAATGGGTTTTTTTGATAAAACTGCATCCTAATATATCCGATAAATCGATAAATACAAAAAATAGTGAAAGAATTATTTCTGCGAATAATTATGACGATATACGAGACCTTTATATTGCCGCCGACATATTGATAACCGATTATTCTTCTTGTATGTTTGATTTTTCTTTGACAAACAAACCGGTGTTTCTTTACATAAATGATTACGAAGAATATATAAAAGACAGAGGTTTTTACTTTGATATATATTCTTTGCCTTTTACGTGCGCGGCAAATACAGCCGAATTATTGGAAAAAATTATTTGTTTTGACAACGAAGCGTATTTAAAAACGCTTTTTGAGTTTTTTCAAAAAGTCGGTATTGTAAGAGACGAAAAAAGCGCCGAAAAAATTATTGATAAAATTATTGCGCAAACGCAAAATTTAAACGCACGCGAAAGGACGCTAAAAAAACGCCGTTTTTCCAATAATAGTTCCAATATACAACGTTGAAAAATATCTTGGAGAATGCGTCCAAAGCGTGTTGTCGGAAAATTATTTGACAAGTTTACTATGGCAAAATGTATTTTACCGTAAGAATTTAGATAGTAATAGAGGTGTAAATGCCCAAGTTTTCAATAATAGTTCCGATATACAAGGTTGAAAAATATCTTGACGAATGCGTCCAAAGCGTTTTGTCGCAGAAATTTAGCGATTACGAGTGTGTTTTGGTTGACGACGGTTCGCCGGATAATTGCCCCGCGATGTGCGACGAATATGCGAAAAAGTATGAGAAAATAAAAGTAATTCACCAAAAAAACGGCGGTTTGAGCGACGCAAGAAACGCGGGAATTTTACAGGCAGTCGGAGAATACATTGTTTTACTTGACAGCGACGATAAGTTTGCGGACAAAAACGTTCTTCAAAATTTGTTTGACGTTATTCAAAAATATAAAACGGACGTTGTGGTGAACGTGAACTTATTAACATTTACCGACGACGGAGAAAAAGAATTGTTTGACGGATACGATAAAAGTATTGCGATTGCTTCCCCAAATTGTATTGTAACCGGTTTTAATAAAGCGCTTATGTATATGGCTGGTTGTTTCTTTGTATTGAATAGAGAATATCTGATAAAAAACGATTTGTTTTTCAAAAAAGGAATTTTGCACGAAGACGAGCATTGGATGCCGAGAGTTTTATTCACTACGCAACAAATATCCGTAAACCATTCGCCGTTTTATGCGTATAGAACAGGTCGGGAAGGTTCTATTACGGGGAAACTCTCACCGCAAAGATTATTTGATATGCTTTCTATCGCCGATGATTTGATTGAGTGGTCGAAAGATGAAAAAACTTACGCGAAAGACGGTTGCCGTATTATGAAAGATAGAGCGTTAGCTTTTTGTGAAGCGGTTTTCACGCGAAGCGATGAGATAAAACGGCAGGACAAAAATGCCTATCGCAGTATTTGTAAGGAATTATCTCAAAAGATTAAAAAATTTTCAAAATTTTATTCAATGCGAAAATATCTCAAAATAGCCGCGTTTTTCGGTGTGGATAACGCTAAATTACTGCTAAAATTGCATGCTAAAATAAAAGGAGCGGGAAAATGCCGAAAATCTCTGTAATAATTCCGGTTTACAATGCTGAAAAATATCTCGAAAAATGTATAGACAGCGTTCTTTTGCAGACGTTCACGGATTTTGAATGTATTTTAATCGACGACGGCTCGCCAGATAACAGCGGGAAAATTTGCGACGGATACGCAAAAAAAGACGAGAGAATTAAAGTTGTTCATCAGGAAAACGGCGGAGTATCTTGCGCCCGAAACGCCGGATTGGATATTGCGCAGGGAGAGTGGATTACCTTTATTGACAGTGACGACTGGGTTGATGAAAATTATCTGGAACTTATGTATAATAATGCGATAAATAAAACTTGCGATTTGTCGATTTGCGGATTGCGGTCAATAGACAAAAACGGTAAACTTATAATAGAATCCAAACAATATCCTGTTATGTTTTTTGATAAAGTTTCCGCAAAAAAGATATTATTCGGTTTTGAGTACTTTACAACGGCTACGGTTAGTAAATTGGTTAACCGTAAATATATTTATGAGAATAATATTCGTTTTGATATGGAGGTTAAGGTTTGTGAGGATGGATTGTTTTGGTTCGAAATTATTGATAAAATCGACAGAGTTTTGTACGATTCCACTCCTTGTTATAATTATATGAGAAACGAAAATTCTGCGTTAAATTCAACTATGGCTGTCGATAAATATATGACAAATTATATTGCAACAAGAAAAATGGCACAAATAGAAAAAAACAGAAGTGTTTTAAGGAAAATCAAATCGTACGAGGCGCTTGTGGCGCATTATTTATGCGATATTTTATTGCAAAGAGATATATTTATTAAAGAAAAGTATAAATTTTACAGAAAACATCTGTTAAATTCTCTGTTTTATTATTTATTAGATAGAGATATAGGAAAGAGAGACAAGATAATGGCGGTATTGTATTTGTTCCCGAAAGTTTATACAACCTTAAAAAAAATAAAACAAAAGATAACAGCGGGTAAAATGAAATGAAATTATTAGACGTTGAAAATCTGTATAAAATGCGGGATGAAGTAATTGAAAAGAAAAAACATCTGCCTTTTTCCGTGCTGGAAAAACTTGAAAAAAGTTTTTTAATAGAATATACGCACAACTCCACCGCTATTGAAGGGAATACGCTAACTCTCGCTGAAACGAAATTGGTTTTGGAAGATAAAATTTCCGTCGGCGGAAAATCGCTTCGAGAAATTTACGAGATAATAAATCACGAAAAGGCGTATATCTTTATTGAACGTCAAATTGCCGAAAAACAAAAATTAGATGAAAATATACTGAAAGATATTCATCACATCTTAATGGAAAATATTATTCAAGGCGGAATTTACAGAGATTGCGAGGTGAAAATTACGGGAGCAAAACATAAACCTCCGTCGGCAAACGAAGCGTATTACCAAATGAAAAATTTTATTGCCGATTTATATTCCGAAAATATTGAAAATTTTATTGTTTTGGCGGCTTATACTCACGCGGAGTTTGTGAAAATTCATCCGTTTGTTAACGGAAACGGACGGGTGGCGCGGCTTATTATGAATTATCGTTTGATGGAGAACGAATTTTTGCCGATTTCCATTTCACAGGAAAATCGTCTGAAATATTACGACATTTTGGAAAATTACGCTTTGAACGGCGATGTAGTTCCGTTTTCGGAAATGATTTTTGAGTTGGAAAAGAAACGGTTACAGGAATATTTGGAAGTGTAAAAGAAACGTAAAACAGATGAAAGGAATATAAATGAAAATTTTAAACATTAACATAAGCGATACTGCCCGTTCCGGCGGTGGTTCGGCAGTGGCGGCGTTTCGGTTGCACGAAGCGTTATTGCAAAATGGCATAGATTCGCGAATGCTTGTCGCATACAAAAACAGCGATATAAATTCCATAATAATTCTGCTGAACAAAAATATTATGGAAAAACTTTGGAATAAATTATCTAAAATAATTTTTATTGTTTTAGATAATTTATCACTCGTCAAATATAAAAAAACAATATCTAAAAATTTCGGTCTGTTTTCTCCGCAAATCATTCCAAATAAAAAGTTGGTTAAAATTATAAATGAGATTAACCCTGATATTGTTCATCTGCATTGGATTTGTTTTAATTTTTTGTCGATAGAAGATATTGCGAAAATAAACGCTCCAATAGTATGGAGTTTGCACGATATGTGGGCTTTTACCGGCGGATGCCACCTTGTAGCGGAAGCGGGCGTTATGTGCGATAAATATACCAAAAATTGCGGATGTTGCGATTTTCTTGGAAGCAAAAAATCAAAAGATTTAAGTTTCAGAATTTTGCAAAGAAAAAAGAAAGCGTTCGCGAAAATAAAATCAATGACAATAATCGGAGTTAGTAGATGGATGGCGGATTGCGCGAAAAAAAGCGCGGTATTTTCGGATAAAAAAGTTGTCTGTTTGCCTAACCCGATAAACGTTAATGTTTTTAAGCCGATAGACAAATTTCAATCTCGGATGTTGTGGAATTTACCGAAAGACAAAAAATTGGTATTGTTTGGCGCGGTGGCGGTGACTTCTACGCCATACAAAGGTTTTACGGAATTGATTGAAGCGTTAAACAAAATAAATACCGAAAACATAGAATTTATAGTTTTCGGTTCAAGCAGACCGAAAACTCCGCCTAACCTACCGCACAAAATTCGTTATCTGGGACATTTAAGCGACGACGTTAGTTTAGTGTCGTTATACAGCGCGTGCGACGTTATGGTTGTTCCGAGCAAGCGGGAAGCGTTTGGGCAGACAGCGTCGGAGTCATTGTCCTGCGGAACTCCTGTGGTTGCTTTTAGGATTGGAGGATTACCGGATATTATCGACCATAAAATAAACGGTTATTTGGCGCAGCCGTTTGATACTTTTGACCTCGCCAAAGGTATCGATTGGGTGTTAAACAGTAAAAATTACTATAAGTTATCCGAAAACGCGCGTCAAAAAGTCGTTCGCGAATTTGATTACGGCGTCGTAGTAAAAAAGTATATCGAACTTTATGAAGAAGTTTTAAGAACAAGTTAAAATTTTTTATTGCTTTATGGTAGCATTATAGTATTTTATGGTAAAAATTATGTAAAACAGAGGAAATAAATGCCGAAACTCTCGATAATTACGGTAAATCTCAACAATAAAGCGGGACTTGCAGATACCGCCAAAAGCGTAGTCGCCCAAACATATACCGACTACGAATGGCTCGTTATCGACGGCGGCTCGACGGACGGAAGCGTGGAAGTAATAAAAGAATACGCTGACAAAACAGACAAACTTGTTTATTGGTGCAGTGAACCGGATGGCGGAATTTATCAGGGAATGAATAAAGGAATCGAAAAGGCAAAAGGGGAGTATTGCTGGTTTCTAAACAGCGGTGATTACGCTTACAAAAATACCACGCTTGCGGAAATTTTCGCTAATAAGTTCGACGAAGACATCGTGTATGGGGATATTTATATAAAGTCGCCGCAAGAAATAGATATTGAACGTTTAAGTATGTTGGTAAAAACAAAAAAAAATGGCGTATATAATCCTGTAAATTGGATGTCGGAGTGTGTAATAAGACATCAGGCGTCTTTTATCAAGCGCGATTTGTTGATTGATTTGGGACTTTACAAGGCGAAAGATTATTCTATCGCGGCTGATATGGAATTTTTCGTAAGGGCAATATTCAAATATAGCGCGAAAGTTAAACATATCGATATTGTTTTTGCGACATATATTATTGGCGGAATATCTTCTATAATTGATGATAAAACACAGAATTTGATGCGTTTTGAGTATGCGAAGGCAATACTGGAAAATCTCCCGACGTCATATACCAAGATTTTTGTGAAATCATATATTTATCAAAGAGTATCTTCACTTTTGCCGTTTAGTCGTATAAAATATTTTTTTATAAGGTTTAAAAAATTCGGTTTTTTTAAAACTGCCGACTACTATTTTTCCAAATTCGTTAAAATTAAAGGAGAATTAAAATGACAGAAAAAACCAATCAAGTATTAAATTTTTGTTGCGATGGCAGTTTCCCGAAAATATCAATAGTTACTCCGTGCTTTAATTCCGATAAATATTTGGAAGAAACAATATTGTCGGTTTTAGGTCAAAATTATCCTAATCTTGAATATATTATAATAGACGGCGGAAGTACGGATAAAACCGTAGAAATAATAAAAAAATATCAAGCGAAATTAAGTTTTTGGATTTCCGAAAAAGACAGCGGAATGTACGACGCTATCCAAAAAGGATTTAATAAATCAACGGGGGAAATAATGGCGTATATAAACAGCGATGATATATACCACAAAAAATCATTTTATATTGTTTCGGAAATATTTTCCAAAAATTCGGAAATTAAATGGCTGTCGGGCGCGACGACGCACATAGACGAATACGGCAGAGGAGTAAATTGCGCCGAAAGTAGAAAATTTACAAGATTTGATTTCTTATCGGGCGATTTCCAATGGATTCAGCAGGAATCTTGTTTTTTTCGCAGAGAATTGTATGATAAAGCGGGAGGATACATAGACGTTTCATTGCGTTTTGCCGGCGATTTTGAATTATGGATAAGGTTTTTTAGATATGAGCGTTTGTATGTTGCAAACACGCTTATCGGCGCTTTTAGAGTCAGAAGTTCTAATCAACTTTCATTGGATAATATGGATAAATATTTGTCGGAAGTAGATAGAGTGTTAAAAAAAGAGCAAGTCGGCAATTCCGATAAATTGAAACTTATCAGGTACAAAATAATAACGGCGGTTTTGAACTTTTTTTATAAAGTTATTGAAAAACTTTTAAGAAAATACAGACAAATAGAAACCGGTACTCCTAATATGTCAAATATAAGGTTTAACAGAAGCGTACAAGGTTTTGAACTGGAATAGTTGAAAAAATGGCGTTTATTTTTATAGAAATTATATTAAAAGGAAAGTTATGGTTTTATGGAAACTAAAATATCAGTAATAATTCCTGTTTATAACGTGGAAAGATATCTTGAACGTTGTATAAATAGTATTCTTTCACAAACGTTTACCGATTTTGAGTGTATCTTGGTTGATGACGGGTCTCCCGACAGCTGCCCTGCGATTTGCGATGAATATGCGGAAAGGGATAAACGTATAAAAGTTATTCATCAAAAGAATGCCGGAACGGCTTACGCTCGCGATGCGGGAATAAAATCGGCAAAGGGAGAATTTTTATCATTTGTAGACAGCGACGATTGGATTGAAAACAATGCTCTTGAGGTTTTATACAAAAAACAACAGGAAACGGACGCGGACATTGTTCTGGGGAATGTTAAGTACTTATATAAAAACTATAATTTTATATTCAAACAGCCGGATATTCCATCGGATATACCTCCTTTGGAATATTTATTTTCTACCCCACATTCCCCGCATCGGGGGATGTGTGGTAGAATTTACAGAAGTAAATTCTACCACACCGATTTATACATTCCGAAATCAAATATTGGAGAGGACTTTATTATAAATACTCAAATTTTTTCCCGACTCGGCGAAAACAAAATTGCCAATGTTAACGCAGTTGTTTACATGTATGACCAAAAAACGTCAGGAATAACCCAACGGAAAAAATATTATGGAGAGCCGTATTATGAAAATTCGGGTATTGCTTGTCGGTTATGGATAAAAGAGTTTTTAGAAAAAAATAATTTATATACAGAAAAAGTAAAAGACGGATTTCTGTTTGATTTTATTATCGACGGCATTTTTCCTTATATTAGACAAAAAAAGAAAATTACAAAAAATGAAGCGGACATTTTTTATACGGAGTTTTATTCTAAATGCAATAAGATAAATAAAATCAGTTTTTGGTTAAAAATAATAATTCCTGTTTATAGAAAATCTTTATATTTAGGATACGTATACGTTCACGTATTGAATTTTTTGTCGAAAATGAAGTTGATATTGAAAGGAGCAATATAAAAATATGGCTTTTTACCTTTTTTTGTTTTTTTTGATTTTTTTGTTTTCTTATTTGTATTCAAACACAAAGAACAGGACGGCGGCTGTTTTCCCTCTTATGGTTACCTTTTTGCTGTTTGTCATACCGTCTTCTTTCAGGGCGGAAGGTCTGGGAACGGATTATTTGCCGTATAAAAAGCAATTTTACGAAGTTGTGAACGATATGGACATATCTAATCAGCATTGGGAAGCGGGTTTTTATTATTTATGCGTATTTATTGATAAAATCGGTTTGGATTATCACTGGTTGTTTGCTATAATGTCTTTTTTTACGATATTGTTTTTGTTTTTGTCCGTTTCAAAACGTACGTTTGCAATAATTGTTCCCGTATATGCTTTTATAAATTATTTGACGACGTATAACGCCGTAAGACAGGGACTTACGTTCACTATGGGATATTACGCTTACACGCTGTATCAGAAAAAAAAATATGTTCCCGCCTTTATTATCATAGGAATAGGATGTTTATTTCATAAAAGTATACTTTTTCTTGTTCCGATTCTTTTGATTATGAATTTTTTTAAAATAGATAGAAAATGGTCGTTCGTATGTTTTTTTGCGATACTTGTAGTATTAAAATTATTTGCAATGGATATGGTAGAATTTGGACTCTCAACCGTGGTGACAATATTTGGTTACGGGGATAGGATTACCGTAGAAAATATGCTTTATCTTATGGCTAATGAATCAACATCCGGCGGTATGATTGTGTTTCGAATAGGAATATTATTCGCAATATTGTTTTTGATTAACGACGTAAAAAATAGAAACGGATTAAGCGAAAATTTCCTGTATAAAGTTCGATTTTTGCTTTTGCTTTACTTTTTTATGGAAATATTTCACGCGTGGACGTTTCAAGAATTTGTCAGGATAAGAATAGTTTATGATTTTGCATTATTTATTCCGCTTGCGGTGATTTACAATTATTCAAAATACCGAAAACTATTTTTCACAGGATATTTTTTATGGCTTGTAAGGAATTTGTACGTTGCTTCAACACTAAATATTAACGAAGTGTTTCCGTATAAAAGTTTACTGTTTTAGCGAAAGGAACCGTAAATGAAAAATATAGCGATAATAATTCCCGATATAACCCGTCCCGCAGGAACCGAGCGGGCGGTTTGCAATTTGGCGAACATTTTGGCGGATTATGAAAAATACCTGCCGACCGTAATAAGCGTAAATTCTTCGGCGGGAAAGCCCTATTACCCGATAAACGAAAAAGTGGAAATTATTCATTGCTGCGTTGTCGAAAAAAACAAGTTCTTAAAAAGAATAAAAGAATTTAAGCAATTAAAAAAGGTTTGCGCCGCCAAAAATTTTGAAGTTGCGATAGGAGTATATCCCGCGATAAATGTTTTTTTGCCGTTTATAAGACGTTTAAAAATAAAAATCGCCGCCGAACATTTAAATTACGCCTCCGCGCCCCTTTTCCCCAAAATAATTCGCAGATTGTTTTACCCGTTTTTAGACGCGGTCGTTTTGCTTACGAATAACGACGCGAAACATTACGGGTTTCATAATAACGCGGTCGCGATACCGAACTCGTTGTCTTTTATACCTAAAAAACAATCCGTGTTGGAAAAGAAGGTTATTCTGGCTGTCGGGCGGCTTAGTTACCAAAAAGGATTTGAACGGCTTATCGAGGCGGTTTCTCTGATAAAAGAAAAATGCGGCGGCTGGCAAGTTAGAATTATAGGAAGCGGCGAGGACAAAGAAAAACTTTTGAGACAAATAAAAGAAACGGAATTAGAGAATATAATAACAATTATGCCGCCGACGGACAAAATAGAAGAAGAATATTACAATTCGAGCGTTTATGTAATGAGTTCCCGTTGGGAAGGACTTCCTATGGTGCTTATCGAAGCGAAATCTTACGGGCTGCCCATCGTTTCTTTTGATTGTCCCGAAGGTCCGACAGATATTATTCGCGACGGAATCGACGGACTTCTGGTTAAAAAAGACAATGTGAAATTATTGTCGCAAGCGATATTAAAATTGATTGAAGACGAGAATTTGCGTAAAAGTTTCGGTCATGAGGCGGTTAAGGATATCGATAAATTTAAGCCGGAACACGTCGGCGCTTTGTGGGATAAACTGTTTAACGGTTTAATAGACAAAAGAAATAGCGACGTAAGGAAACGAAAATGAAAAAAATATTATTTATAACAAGCACGTTTGAGAAGGGCGGATTGACAAACGTCGTTTACGAGTTGGCGTCGAATATCGACAAGCGGATATTTGACGTCCATATCTTGACGTTGTCGCCCGAACCGCAAAAATCGCGACTTGAAGATTTTGAAAAGATTCGCGGACTTAAAATACGCTCTCTCGGGCTTTCCCGTATTGCGGGATTATTGCGCAACTTAAAAGAGACGCAAAAGATAGTCGATGAAATTAAGCCGCGCATAATACATTCTCACGGAATGCGGGCGGACGGAATTTTATCGAAACTAAAAACCGCCGCGCTTAAAATCGCGTCGATACATTCTTTTATACAGGAAGACGCCATATACGCTTACGGAAAAATAAGGGGACGAATAATTTGCGCGGCAAATATCTCGTATTTTAAGAAAGTCGATATATGCATTGGCGTCTCGCAGTCGGTAGCAAATTACGTCAATGAAAAATTCGGCGTAAGAAACGCGGTCGGAATACCCAACGGAGTCGACGTAAAAAAATTTTTTGCCGTAAATGAAAAAGAAAAATTAAATTTGCGAAAAAAATTATCGCTTCCCGACAACGATACGATTTTTATTTCTACAGGGCTTTTGTTCGGCAGAAAAGACCCGCTATTTTTAATAAAGCAGTGGATTTTTTATAAAAATTTTTTAAGTAATTGTCATTTGTATATTTTGGGTAGCGGCAAGTTATACGACGAATGCGTTGAAACGGCGGAAAAAAACGAAAACGTACATATAATCGGTCGCAAAGATAACGTGGAAGAATATTTGCAGGCGTCCGACTACTATGTTTCGGCGTCTCGCAGCGAAGGCATTTCCCTGTCTATTTTGGAAGCGATGGCTTGCGGGCTGCCTCTTCTGCTTACCGATATTCCTCCGTTTAAGGAAGTATTGTCGTATGGGAAAAATTTAGGATTATCGTATAAATTAGGCGACGGAAACGATTTTTCCCAAAAATTGCAAGAACTGCTTAAATTCGACAAAGAGAAATCAAAAGAAGAAGCGGTTTCGACGGCAAAACGGGAATTTAGCGTAGAAACGATGATTGAGCGTTATCAGAAGGTTTATTTGGAATCTAAAATTTACGACGGACAGAGCGAAAAGGAGCGTATTATGAAACATAAAATAACAGCGTCGATAGTTTTATACAAGCCGAACGTTTCGCAGGTGGAGAAAGTTATCGATTCCTATTCCCCGTCGAAAGACAGGACGTTATATTTAATCGACAACTCCCCGGACGTTTCAACGGAATTTGCGAATATGAACGGCGAACATATAAAATATCATTTTGTCGGGAAAAATATCGGTTACGGTTCGGCTCACAACACAGGTATAAAAAAAGCGATTGAAAACGATTCCGATTTCCATATCGTTATGAATCCTGATATTCAATTTGAAACAAATATTGTGGATAAACTGTCCGACGTTATGGAAGAAAATCCCGAAATCGTTGAAATAATGCCGAAGGAGGTCGACCGAAACGGAGATATACTGTATTCGTGCAGGTTGCTGCCGACGCCGTTTGACTTGATATTCAGGAGATTTCTTCCGCAAAACGGTTTTACGAAAAAAATAAACGACAGATACGTACTTAAAGACAGCGGTTACGACAAAATAATAAACGCTCCTTCCCTGTCCGGTTGTTTTATGTTTTTGCGAGTCGAAACGTTAAAAAAACACAATCTGTTTTTTGACGAGCGTTTTTTTATGTATTGCGAAGATTTTGATTACGTAAGACGGCTTCACTCTGTCGGAAAAACGATATTTTATCCCGATATCGTAATTGTACACGATAACGCCAAAGAATCGTACAAGTCAACGAAAATGTTATTGGAACATATTAAATCGGCGGTAAAATATTTTTCAAAATGGGGGTGGTTTTTTGATAAGGAAAGAAAAAAAGTAAATGCGGAATGTTTGAGAGAAATCAATATAAAAAATAACAGAGGCGTTTTTGAAAGGAGCGAATTATGAATATTTTAACTTTCGACATAGAAGAATGGTTTCATATCCTCGATAACGATTCCACAAAAACTGCGGCGCAATGGCGGCGATACGAGTCGCGCATTCATATAAATATGGAGCGTATATTTAAGTTATTGAACGATACCGGCGTAAAAGCGACGTTCTTTATTTTGGGCTGGATAGCGCAAGAATATCCCGACGTCGTAAGAAAAATTGTCGATAGCGGATACGAAATCGGCTCGCATACTCAAAACCACCAACTTGTTTACGAACAGGACAGCAAAACATTTTCCGAAGAAGTCGAACGCTCGATAAAAACGCTGGAAGATATTAGCGGAAAAAAAGTCCGTTGTTTTCGCGCTCCGGGTTTTTCGATAAGAGAAGATAACCGATGGGCTTTCGACGTTTTGGTGAAAGAAGGAATTTCAATGGACAGTTCCGTTTTTCCCGCTCCGAGGGCTCACGGCGGATTTCCGTCCTATACCGCCAACGCCCCCGCGTATATTAAATACGACGGGATAGTTCTAAAAGAATTTCCCATAAGTTACGCGAATGTTCTGGGCAAACCCGTCATATATTCCGGCGGCGGATATTTCAGGTTGTTTCCGTATTTCTTTATTAAACGATGGGCGAAAAACGCGCCGTATTTGATGACGTATTTTCACCCTCGCGATTTTGACGCGGGACAGCCGATGATTGGCGAATTGAGTTTGAAAAGGAAGTTCAGGTCGTACGTCGGAATATCGGGAGCGTATAATAAACTCAAAAATTTATTGAACGACTTCGATTTTATCGACATTGACGGCGCGGATAAACTGATTGACTGGGAGAAGGCGGACGTCGTCGCCGTTTAAGAGGAGATAATTATGTTTCAATACGAGTGGTTTGACAAAGAAAAATATATTCCTTTGCCGTCCGAGCGGGAAATCGTATTTAGCGATTTGTTAAGTCAATATGACGTGAGCGGGATAAGGATAAGCCATTGGGAAGAGCATTGTTTGGAATGCGCTCCGCCTTTATGTTACAAGTCCTGCGCCAATTATCAAGAAAGAGCGGATAAAAGTTGTAAAAATCTTTTTTGGGGAATGAAAGAAATAGAAAACGTTAAAAACGGATTGTTTACGGCGGACGTCAAATTTAGAAAATGGGGGAAAATCGAGACCAATATATTCCCGGCTGTCGTTACGTTAAAAAGTTATAGAAAATTAAATCGCGTAAATAAATTTATAACGAAAACACTCTCGTCGTTCTCCGACGGTATTCGTTTTATTTCACCGCGCAAAAGATTGAACGGCGCGTGGACGCTGTTTCGCAAGGCGGTTTTAAGATTTTACGGAATAATAAATAAAAAGTCGGCGAACGTTTTTCTTTGCCAATTCTATTCTTTTGAAAATTATGAGTTTTCTTTGTGCGTCGATATGGTTCGGGTTAAAAAAGACGAATTGACATACAGAAATAAAATCGCGGTAAAACCCGGCGAAAACATATGCGAGATGGATATTCCCGCATTGAGTAGTCATTTCCGCATATATCCCGAAAACGATTTGGAAGTCCGCCTGTTGTTTAATTTTTGCGAATTGGTGCGATTAAAAGATTTCAAACCGAAAATCGAGCCGGCGCAAAAGTTAAAATGTATCGTATGGGATTTGGACAATACCGTTTGGGACGGTATTTTAATCGAATCCGACGAAAATGATTTATCGCTTAAACCTCAAATAAAAGAGACGATTGTCGCGTTGGACGAGATGGGCGTTTTGCAATCGATAGCGAGTAAAAACGACGAAAAAAACGCTTTGCAGGTATTGCGGCGATTGGGTATAGACGAATACTTTCTGTATCCGATGATAAATTGGCGCGCCAAGAGTTCAAACGTTAAACGAATCGCGGAATTATTGAACATCGACGTAAACACGTTCGGTTTTATCGACGATTCGGCGTATGAAAGGCAAGAGGTTTCAAACAATCTTCCGCAGGTTCGCGTCTATGACGATTCAATCGTCGTGCGGCTGTTTGAACTTCCCGAATTGAACGTTGAAATTACGAAAGACGCGGCGCAAAGAAGAAAAATGTATCAGGCGGAAGCGCATAGAAGAAAGTTGCGGGCTGATTTTCAAGATACCGACGATTCCAACGTCGCGTTTTTAAAATCGTGCGAAATCGAATTTCATATTTTCACTCCCGTAAGTAAGGAAGACGTCAAACGTTCTTACGACTTGCTTCTGCGGACGAATCAGTTAAATCTGTCCGCTAAAAAGTATTCGTTTGAGGCGTTTAGCGCGATGATGAACGACGATAAAAAACAACCGTTTGCTATATCCGCCAAAGACAAATACGGCGATTACGGGCAGGTCGCGTTTTTTCTGTGCGGCGCGGACGAAAAAAATTTAGTTATCGACGAATTCGCCATGTCTTGCAGGGTGGCGGGTAAATTTATCGAGAGCGCGATTGTAAAATATCTGCAAGATAAATACGGGCAATATAGAGAGATAATACTCGAAGGAGTTCAGACGCACAAAAATATTTTACTCGTAAATAATTTTAAAAGTATCGGATTTAAGGATATGTCGTCGGGCGGAAACATCCGTTTAAGCATTTCGATTGAACAGAGTCCTAAAAATTACGATATTGTAAAATGCGCAAATCTAAACGATGGCGAGTCGGTATAAAAGACGATTTTTTGCATAACATAAATAACACTTTCTATAAATTTTACATCCGCCGTCTTTTGCAAAATAGTATTTTATCTTGAAAAATTAACTTGAAAGGTTTTTATTATGTCGCATTTAATTCCTATGGTTGTGGAAACAAGCGGTCGCGGCGAGCGGTCTTACGATATTTATTCCCGTCTTCTCAAAGAAAGAATTATATTTTTGGGCGGCGAAATTAACGACGCGGTCGCGGACGTCGTAATGGCTCAAATGATATTTTTAGAATACGAAGACCCCGCGAAAGATATAACGCTTTATATAAATTCTCCGGGCGGATACGTATCTTCGGGGCTTGCGATTTACGATACTATGCGCTTTATAAGACCCAACGTTTCTACTATTTGTATCGGTCAGGCGGCGAGTATGGGAGCGGTTTTGCTTGCGGCGGGAGCGGTCGGCAAACGTTTCGCGCTTCCTCATTCCAAAATTATGATACACCAGC
>WRFX01000053.1 GCA_009787445.1 Chitinivibrionia bacterium
CCTGAAGATACGGCAAAGAGAAAATTGAAAAATTAAGAATAGCATTGTCGTTTGCGGAAATTAAAGTATCGTAAATAACCGCAAAATCAACGTTTTCGCCCGCGTCGTTAGAAAAAATTGCGCAAAAATTCCCTCTGAAAATATTACTTCCTCTATTTGAAACGCGAGCGTCAAGCAGTATTTGGTCGCCGTACTCAATTACGTCGTTTGTCGTCTCAACTTCATCTAAACGAATATCAAACGGCTGATGTTTTTGCGGCGGCGCAATACCTATAAGAATATCTTGGTCGTCAATGAAATTAAACCGAGTACCATAAAGCTCAAACGTAAAATTGTTAGCAGAAAAATATCCGTCGCCGATTCCGCCCCAACCCCAATTTATATACAAACTATTTGAACCGTCGTAACCGTCGCAAACAAACGCGTGACCGCCGTCGCTAATTCTATCGGTGCCGCTGTAAATAATGGGACGCCCTTCGTCTATTTCTTTTTTAATAACAGAAAGCCACTGACTGTCGGTGTAACCGCTCCGAGCAATGCCTCGCATAGAGTCATCGTAACCGAAAAAAGTACTCAACGCGGTTTGCGAATTGTGTTGAGTAGGATATTTATACCCCGGTCTAAAATATACGTATGCGCCGCTTTCTTCGGGAGAGTAATCCATTTCGACAGATACGCCCAAATGATAAAGAAGTTTCGCCAATTCTCTTTGCGCGGGAGTCGGATTTATTGCGTCCGCGTTAATTCCTTCCACAAGCGAATCGGGAATAGTCGACCAGTTATAAATTGCGCTTTGAAAATCAACTGAAAGAGTTCCGTAATTGCTTTTATACGAATAATAACCGTTTCCTTTTAGCGGATATTTCCAATAATTCATAATTTGCCCCATTGCCACCGCGACGCATCCGACAACGGATTTTGACGGACAAGAATCGTTATAATACGGACTTTGGTTCCATTTTGCCGAAACGAGCGGACCCTTTCCACCGACGTTTGTGCGTATACTTTTTTTAGACAAATAATCGTTCCAATTTTGCGCTGTTTCGTCGCTTGCCGAAAGTTTGTTTTCGCGAACATATTCTATTTGTTTTTCATATCCGTCAAGCCAATATTGCAAAGCGGGATTTATTTTTTGCGCGTCAAATAAATTATTGTTGGAATAAGCCAAAATCGGCTCGACAGCGTCGTCGCCCGAAACGATTATAAAACCGTCGGCGTCGTTAAACACGTAAAAAAGCGGTTCTTGCGCGGCTCTTGTCGACGTTTGCGCGTTGCCTGCGGTATAAACAAGCGTCAAATCAAAAAGCGCGCGCAATGGTTTTATCACTGCTAAATTATTACTTGTCCGAAATGCAAGTCCTACGTTTTTTGCGGTTTCTACGTCCACGGGCAAAGCAAAAATATTGCTTATTATTCCCGCTAAAATTATAAACGCCGCGCTTAATTTTGTTGTTTTAAGATTTTTCATTTTTCACTCCCTTTACTTTTTTGTCGTTGTTACCCTAATTGGCAAAGACAAATCACTTTCGCCGTAATCGTTAACCGCCGAAACTTTAAAATACCAAACGCTTCCATATTTAGACCACCCTTCAAGAATTATGCCGTTATATTGGATAATATCATCCGACCGTTGATATGTTCCGTTTTGACTACTTGCGTAATAAACATAATATCCCGTCGCCGTCGAAACGGGATTCCACATTATTATAACAGTATCGGAAGCCAAATATTCCGCCGATAATCCCGTCGGCGTGTTTGGTTTTGTCGGTTGCGGCGTTTGAACTGATACTTCCTGCGATTTTTCACTTTCGCCGTTTGAATTTATAGAAGAAACCTTAAAATAGTACTTCGTTCCCGCTTTCAATTCGCTTACTAACATAGAATTATTTGTTGTAGGCGCGTATAATTCGTATGAAATTTGCGGCGATGTAGAGCGATAAACTTTATAAGAATCCGCGCCGCTTACTTTGTTCCAAGTAAGGTTTGCGCTAATTTTGCCGTTGTCGTAATTGTCAATTACCAAATTTGCGGCAAGTCCTTGCGGAACGTTCGGCAAATCGCCCAAAACGTTAACCGAAATATAATCTGATTTTTCGCCTTCGCGTTCGTCGCTATCGACCGCCGATACTTTGTAATAGTATGTTTTTGCGTCGTCGAGATTTAAAAATTTCATTCTTGTTTCGCTTGTTTCGTTCACAAAAGAATATTCTCCCGACGATTTTTGCGACGAATAAATTTTATATTTAACTGGCGTTTTTTCAGCGCCGTTTTCGCCTTCGCCGCCTATGCCGCGCAAAACGCTTTCGTTATCGACTACTTCGTCCCATTCTAAAACCAACTCTTTTAAGGGAAGAAACGTCGTTTTAAGATTTTTTGGCGTATCTAAAAGCGTTTTTTGCGAAACAATATCGGAAGTGTCGCTTGCGCCGTATCTGTTAGCCGCAACTAATTTGAAATAATATTTTGTGGAAGATAAAAGATTTGTTGCGGTTTTTTCGTTTTTGTAAATTTTTTCTCCAGTAGTTGATACGGAAGAATATTTTCCCAAAGAATCCGTCGATTTAAAAAGATAATAATAGTCGGCGGCGTCGTTTTCGGAAGCGTCTTCTTCCCAAGAAACGGTTATTTCATTTGAATTGTTTGCCTCGGCAGAAAGTATTTGCGGTTTATCGGGCGGATAATGTTTAACAGGGTCGTCTTCCGGTTCCCTTGTGCACGACAAAAGCATAAAAATTGTCGCGCAAAACAACGTTAAAAAAATTCGCAATTTCATATCGTTTTTACCTTTCATTTTTTGCCCGTTTTTAGTAATTTTTGGATTATTTTCGCAAATAATATAGTATATGCGCGATTTAAAAAAATTAAATTATGAAAGAAAATACCAAAAATTCAAAAAATTCTTCAAAAAAAGCGGACGTTTTACCGCCCGCCTTTTTTTATAATATTCTGTTTTCTATTCTTCTATTCTTCCACCTGAATCCAAATAACGGGGTCTTGTTCCAATTCTTTGCCGTTATATTCTTTGTCGCTTCCGCTTGAAAGCGCGGCAAATCCCCAAAATCCCGCGACTTGCGGAACAAAAGCAAATACGCCGTTAGCGTCGGTAATTACGGTGTTTGTTCCTTTTTTCTCGCTTGCGGTAATCGCATTGCCGCTAAAAGTACGCTTTGTTTGATTTACGGGATAATTTAGCAATTCCACTTCTACGCGCGCGTTAGGCACGGGATTTCCCTCGTTATCGACTACTTTTGCGCGAAAAATCTGCCCGCGAGTAACCGAATAAGGATTGTTCAACGGAATAATTTCCGTATGTCCTTCGGCAACTCTATTTTGCCAATCGGTATCTAATCCGCCTTTGTTAACGAATAATTTCGTAATCTGCTGAATGTACAAACCCTCTTCTTCTTCCCAATACGGATGCGGAACGAAAACGACCGCATAATCGCCCATAGATTTGAAATTTGCGCCCGACAAAGTAATTTCGCTTCCCTGTCCTTTGCTCGATTTTGTCGCCCAATTAACCTGTTTCGTCGCGGATTTCAAATCGGTTTTTTCTCCGTTATGGACTAAAAAAACTTCCTTAATTCCGTTGCCCGCGACTTTTCCGTCGACATCCATTCCGCGCTTCATAATAGGTTCGCCTTCAAACGGATGCGTAAAAAACGACGATATTTTTACCTCGTTTCCGCCTTCCATTTCGGTGTTTTGCGTGTAAAGAACCTCAAAGTGCGCAAACGCGGCTGTCGCAAAAATCGCCGTCGTAAATAAAAATTTGTGCATAAAAATGCCCTCCTAAAAATAAATAAAAGTTAATAATTAAAAAACACGGATTTAATATAATAATTGTCGCACAAGTTGGCGCATTTTTCCTAAAAACAGACAATGAACAAAAAATTATACGATTTATTTTTTGTTTATTACCACAATAAACGCGGCGATAATTTATTTTTATTAGCGCAAAAAACGATAAATTAACAGCGAAAGGTTTGTAATGGACAACTTAAATTTTGACGAAACGTATAATATATTGAAAGAGCATTTTGAAAACAATAAATTGCCGATAATCGATTTAATGGCGGTAGAAAAGGATTCGCCGTATAAAATACTTGTCGCTTCAATATTGTCGACGCGTACAAAAGACGAAACTACCGCAAAATCCTGCAAAAAATTGTTTGATAAAGCAAAAAATTTAGAAAATTTGGACAAATTATCGATAAACGAATTGGAAAATTTGATTTATCCCGTCGGTTTTTACAGAGAAAAAGCGAAAAATCTTAAACAAATTCCCGAAATTATAAAAGAAAAATTTGCTGGCGAAATTCCGCAAACGATAGACGAATTGCTTGAACTTCCGGGAGTCGGACGAAAAGTCGCAAATCTTGTCGTCGCGGTCGCGTTTAAAAAACCCGCAATTTGCGTCGATACTCACGTTCATAGAATTTTTAATCGCTTCGGATACGTAAAAACAAAAAATCCGCTTGAAACCGAAATGGCTTTAAGAAAAAAATTGCCGCAAA
Source organism: Chitinivibrionia bacterium (assembly GCA_009787445.1). Classification (GTDB taxonomy): domain Bacteria; phylum Fibrobacterota; class Chitinivibrionia; order Chitinivibrionales; family Chitinivibrionaceae; genus WRFX01. Next base: position 4,518 of record WRFX01000053.1, read on the forward strand.
ATTATTGGCTCGGTGTAAACGGATTTATGGTATCTTACGGACAGGATATTTGCAAGCCGATTAACCCGAAATGCGAAAATTGCAAAATTAAATATTGTGAAAAAAAAGGAGTAAAAAAATGAATACTATTGAAACGATTAGAGTGCGCAGAAGCATAAGAAAATTTACGCAAGACGAAATTGAAAAAGAAAAAATAAATTTGCTTAAAGAGGCGGCGCTTCGTTCGCCGTCGTCGAGAAATCGTAATCCGTGGAAATTTTGGTTTGTGCAAGAAAACGAACTTATAAAAAAACTTGCGCACTGCAAAACAAGCGGCTCGCAACTTCTTGACGGCGCAAAACTTGCCGTCGTCATCGGCGGCGACGAAAATATTAGCGACGTCTGGATTGAAGATTGTAGCATAACCGCCATATTTGTTCAACTCGTCGCGCAGTCGCTCGGTTTGGGAACTTGCTGGGTGCAGATAAGAGGAAGACAAGCGCAAAAAGGTTCGGCGCAGGATTATGTGAAAAATTTATTAAATATCGAAAAAAATATGCAAATCGCGTCTATTATTGCCGTCGGATATCCCGACGAAATACGAAAACCGCTCGAATTTGGCGAATTGCAATTTGAAAAAATTATCGATTTGTAAATTAAATTTGTTTTTGAAATGAGAAAAATAGTATTTTTAGAAAAAAACACTTAACCGACTGAAACGGAAATTATTGGGCTGTAATTATGTTGAAAAAAATTTTGATAATTGTCGCTTTTTTATACTTTTGCGCGTTTGGCTTGGTTTTTGAAGACAACGGCGCGGATACTTTAAGCGCCGAACAAAAATTTCATATCTCTTATCTTGTGATAAAACATCACAAAGAAATTGACGATGAAAAAATAAAATTTGGAATTATAAGCGAAACAAAAAACGATGTACAAAGCAAAACGCCAAATTTAATAAAATCTTATATTATAGACAGTTTAGGACTCAACGAAGACGCAATTTTAGAAAAATATTACGATTTTACGCCGTCGCTTGAAGTGCCGCTTAAACCCGTTCGTCCTAATTATTTAGAAATTTATCCTTTGTCGAATCTTGTTCGTATGGAACTTATTACGATACTCGATTCGGCAAATATTTCAAGAAAAAACGATACGGTTACCGTAAGCGAAAACGGCTTTGCGCTAATACATTTTAACAATAATCACAGAATTACGCTGCATTCAAACGCAAAAATTTCCGTTTCACACTCGTATATTCAACAATTTAAGGGAGACATTTCCGTTTCGCAGTCAAACGAAATATTTGCCGGACAATATATGAAACCGCTAAATATAAAAACCGACAAAGGCGAAATTTTTCTCGATGGCGACGCTTTTATATCGTTAGGAAAATTTACCGTATTGCAAGTTTATAAAGGAACGGCAATTTTTAAGCGCGGCGAAATCGCAGACACCATAACCGCCGGAAACGCAATATCAATTTCTAACAACTTAAAACAAATAGTAACTCAACCGATTCTTGATAGTCCGCTATTGTTTGAAAAAAGCGCTTTTACTCTTTTACCGGGCGAATTATTTAATTACAAAAACACAAGCGATTTTAAGCAGAGAATTATTGTCGCAAGCGAAAAAAACGAAATAATAGCGGACACGACGACCGTCGCGGACGGCATAAGTTTAACGCTTGGCTACGGAAAACGGCGATTTTTCGTTCAGGATATAGACACGGCGGGAATTATTTCAAATTGGGCGCAAAAAGACATAAACATAAGAGAAATAAAAGGATTAAAATCGCTCGAAATTTTTGACGACACGCTCTATTACACGACGGACGATAGACCTTTCACTTTTCGCGGAGTCGCGGACACGGCGGTAAAAATTTTTATTGACCGCGAAGAAGTTCCTCTCGCCAAAAACGGCGATTTTAGCAAAAAAGTTATGTTGAAGGATTCGCTTAATTATCCTGAAATTGTCGTTTTATACAAAGATTTAAGCGGAGATACGATTTCGCCGACTATTTTTTACACGGGTTTCGACGAAAGAATTACGATGAACGACTCGATTATGGGAAAACCCGCTTTTACTATCGGACGACAATACAAATGGCAAATATTTGCGCCGACAGCCGTAAACGTTTCCATAAATAACGAGAAAATAGAACCCAAAGAATCGGCGCAAAACGAGGACGGATATTATGAAAAAGCCATACGCGCTTGGGCTTTTACGGAATATCCCGTAATTATAAACGTCGATTACGAAAACTCAAATTCTAAAACGTTTACGAGAACTTTTACCCGCGAAAAATACGCGACTTCAAGCGAATTGGGCGTGCGCGAATTTATGCTTATGGTGGCGGTCGCGTCTTTTATTTCGGCGGCGTCTATGGTTACGCTTTTCGGGGGAAATTAAATATGAAAAAGACGATTATAATTTGCGCGATTTCGTTTTTTTCTACGGTTTTCGCGGATTTTCCGTATCGCAATTCGCTGGAATTTTCTACTTCGCTTTACCGATATTCGTATTCCGAAGAATTTGGCGACGAAACGGGACATATCGGATTTCCAAGAAGCGACGAATACGGTCCCACCGTCGGCATAGAAACCGAATATAAATTTTTTGAGCCCCAAAGCAAATTTACTTTCGGACTGAATTTTAATTTTTCGCGCTCGATAAAACACACTTACGACGGAAGTTTGCAAGGGGAAATACTTTATATAGGCGACGAACCGTTTTTGTTATATTATCAGCCGATAATTCAAAGCACGGAAAATTATTTTCTCGGCTCGGATATAAAATTCGGATACGTTGCGGCGATTAGTCGGCGGATAATATTTGAGCCGAACATTAAGGCGGCGTTCGATTATTGGCGACGTCCCGTAAGTCCTATCGTAGAAGATTATTTATGGTTAAGAATTTTATCCGGCGTAACGCTAACTACAAAAAGCAAAGACAATTTGGGCGTCGTTTCGGATTTGTACTTTTCCGTTCCCGTATGGCAAAAAATGTATCTTAAATACGGCGACGCAAACGTAAGCGTAAAGTATAAATTCGATATAGGCGCAAAAGTCGGCTGGAAATTTAATTTTGGATTTGCGAGATATTACGCCGACAATCTTACGTTTAAAATAGTATATTCATACGAATATTACGGTTTTAAGGCAAGTCCGCCGATTTCCATATCGACGGAAGACGGCGTTAGAAATTATTACGAACCGTCGAGCAGTACGCACAATAGCGGAGTTAAAATTTCATTAGAGAAAGGTTTTTGGAAGTGATTATGGCTAATATTTTGTTCTTTTTGTCGGGCGCGGCGTCGCTGATTTATCAAATTATCTGGATTAGACAATCGTCTTTGGTTTTCGGTTCTTCCATTGCGGCAATTTCCGCGACGACCGCGGTATTTTTCGGCGGCTTGGCGCTTGGAAATTATTTAATCGTGCGAAAACCCAGAGTATTTACGTCGAATTTATACGCAAAATTGGAATTTTTGTTGGTAATATTTGGACTTTTAAGCATTTTGCAATTTAGCGTTACGGCAAAAATATTCTTTGAAAACGGATTTTTCGGCGTAATTCCGCAAATTATTTTGACGCTCGTCGCCGTCGGATTTCCGACAATCATTATGGGAGCGACGTTTCCCGTTATGGTCGGACTCGCAAAAGAAAATTCCGCCGAAAAACAAATTGCCGGCGTATATTTAATAAATTCTCTCGGCGCGGTTTTCGGCGCGATTTTATGCGGATTTTTTCTGCTTCAATACGCAGGAATTAGAAATTCGATATTTATAGCCGCCGCAATAAACGTTTCGGTAGGATTTTTAGCGCTTTTTTTGTTCAAAAAATCCGTTTCGCCGCAAGATTTATCGCAAAAAACTTTTTCGTCTATTTCGGTTTTGCCCGTAATACTTTTTGCTTTTGTCGGATTTAACGGAATGTTAGCCGAACTTGTCGCAAGCAGATTTTTGGCGTTGATTATCACAAACACCATTTTTGTTTATACGCTTACAATTTCTTCGGTAATTTGCGGACTTGCGCTCGGAGCGGGACTTTTCGCAAAATTTTCTGATAAATTTTCGCCCAAATATAATTGTTTGGGTTTTCTTTCGCTTTCTTGGGCTTCGCTTTTAGTTATAATTTTCTTTTTAACGCCGACAAATTTTTGGATGAATACGGCAAGAACGCTTTCTATGCCGTCGATTTTGCTTATGACCGCGCTCGTTTCGTTTTTGCCGTCGCTTTTATCGGGAGCGATGTTTCCTGCGGCGGTCAAAATTATTCAAAACGGTTCCGCCGAAAAAATTGCGGGAATATTATCTTCGGCAAACACCGTCGGCGCGATTATCGGCTCTCTTTTGTGCGGATTTGTGTTTTTGCCCGTTTTGGGAGTCGCAAATACTGTCCTTTTGGGAATAATTATTTCTTTAATTGTCGCGGTTGTCGCAATTCTTAAATATTCTGAAAAAAGGATTGCAAAATTTTCGATTCTTTGGATTTTAGTTCCCGTCGCGCTTTTTACTTTCGGGCAGGGAAATTACAAAAATTTCATTAAAAATTATCTTTCTTTCGATAAAAAATCTACGCTTTTAAGTTTTGCCGAAGGTCGCGAAGCGGTTGTCTCCGTTACTTTAAGCAAAAGTATAAAAACAATGGAAATCGACAGATTATGGCAGGGCGAAAATCGTAAAACGCGGCAAATTATGGCGGCTCATATTCCTACGATTCTCTTAAAAGAAGACCCGAAAAACGCGCTTCTCATCGGCTTTGGAACAGGACTTACGGCAAAAAGATTTTTGGATTACGGCGTTGAAAATTTAGTTTGCGTAGATATTGAAAAAACGGTGTTTGATTTTGCGAAAAAAGAATTTAACGCCGATTTTTTAAGCGACGAAAAAGTAAAAATTCTCGTTGAAGACGGACGAAATACCGTTAAACGAAAAGACAAAAAATTCGATATAATTTCGGTGGAAATAGGGCAGATTTTTCGTCCGTATTGCGCGGGATTTTACACGAAAGAATTTTACGAAAACGCAGAAAAAATTCTTTCGGAAAACGGAATTATCACGCAATTTGTCCCTATCGCGTCGTTTAATTACGAGACGTTTCAGTCGGTAATAAAAACGTTTATATCGGTTTTTGAAAATTCGCAATTATGGTACAACGGAAGCGAATTTTTGCTTATGGGAACAAAAGGCGAATTTTCAAATTTAAGCGACGAAAGGGCAAAAAATATATTTTCAAAAAATCAAAAAGTAATGCAGGATTTACATTGGAGTTATTGGGGGGGAACGGTTTATCCGCTTTCCGAAAAGCGAATCTTTGCGGCAAATTTTCTTTTTGGCAAATACGATTTGGTTGCGCTTGCGTTTGAAGGCGAAATTTTTACGGACGAACTTCCAAAACTCGAATATTACGCCGCCGCAAATCGTCAAAATCCGCCGTTTATCGACTCGCTTAATAATTATTTGTCGCCTGTCGAATACATAATTCCCGAAGTCATAGAGAAAAAAGATTTGGACGGAATCGAGGGAATACGCAAAAGAAATCTCGGCGACATTATAGCGAACGAACTGCTTGTCGCTTACTTAAATCAGCCGCATCCAGCCCCCGCAATTTTGGAAGAAGCGCTTGAAAAATACAATCCGCTTAATCTTCATATTCTCGCGGAACTCGCAAGTATTTATTACGAAATGGGCGAATACGAAAAATCGGCGGGAATGTCCGACAGAGCGTCGAAATTGGAGCCGCGAAATTCGCTTCATCATCGTCAATACGCGCTTGCCGCGATTAAATTGGATTACCAAAATCTCGCGGTCGACCGACTTTTGACCGCAATCGACATCGCCCCAAACGATTTTGTCGCGCATACTATGCTTGCCGGACTTATGATACAGCGAAACAGTTACGATTTGGCAATGCGACACGTAACTTATGCGTTGAGCGTAAATTCAAATTATGCGGAAGCGTTGAGAATGTATGATTTTTTAAGAAATAATTTGGAAGAAACGCCGCGATGAGCGTGAAATATAAAGCGGGAAGTTTTAAGTACCAAAGCGGTTTTGCGCGCAGTATTCTGCGAGAAAAAGTTGAAAAAAACGAACAATTTTTACTTGTAAATCTAAATAAAATATATTCGTCTCCCGACGACGCCGCAATTCTCGCCAAAACCGATATTGAGCAATCGCTTGTCTATGCCAAAACGGGAAAATTGCAAAGCATAGACCACGCTTTAAGCGCGATGGGGTACGAGAAAATAGAAGAAAATTGAAAAAATACGCTAATTCTCGCTCAAAAATTTCGCAAGAGTAGTAAGGTCTGCTGTAAATTTTCGTATTCCTTCGGCAAGTTTTTCGGTTGCCATCGCGTCTTCGTTGTGCAACCATCGAAACGATTTTTCGTCGAGCGTTATTTTTTCAATAGACATATTTTTTGCTTTTTCGGCGGAAAGTTTTTGAACAAGCGTTCCCTCGGTTTTTGAAAGTTCTTCTATAAAATTAGGCGCAATAGTAAGTAAATCGCAGCCGGCAAGTTCTACTATTTCGCCGATATTTCTGAAACTTGCGCCCATAATTTCGGTTTTTACGTCGAATTTTTTGTAATAATTGTAAATTTTGCTGACCGAAAGCACGCCGGGGTCTTTTTCGGCGGGATAACCGTCGGGATTTTCGTTTTTCTTGTACCAATCCAAAATTCGTCCGACAAAAGGCGAAATAAGTTTGACTTTCGCTTCGCCGCACGCGACCGCTTGCGCAAAACTGAAAAGCAAAGTCAAATTGCAGCGAATATCTTCTTTTTCAAGAACTTGCGCCGCTTTTATTCCTTCCCAAGTCGCCGCTATTTTAATAAGTACGCGCTCGCGTGAAATTTTGTCTTTTTCAAATAAAGAAATTATTCGCCGTGCGCAAAGTATAGTATTTTCGGCGTCAAACGAAAACGTCGGGTCAACTTCGACGGAACAGCGACCGGGAATTACCGCCAAAATTTCTTTGGCAAAATTTACCGCCAATTTTTCTAAAATCGGACGCATATTATCGAGCAAATCGCCGCCGGCTTTCGGCGTTTTCAGCGCGTCGTCGATAAGATTTTTGTATTGCGGAAGTTTCGCCGCCTGCAAAAGAAGCGACGGATTCGTCGTCGCGTCCTGCGGTTTGTGATTTTTAATCGTATCTATATCGCCCGTATCTTCGACTATCGTCGTAATTTTTTTCAGTTGTTCAAGAAGCGTCATAATTTCCTTTTTTCTAAATTTTCATTGTGGATTTTTGTATTGCGCTAACGCAAACAGTTCCCCATTCTTCTTTTTTGCTATTTAAAAATTCGCTTTTTTCAAATATTTTTTCGGACGTGTCGGCGGCGTTTACTTCCGTTTTGGGAAGCACCTTTTTGGAATAAAAATCAGCCGCTTTCAATATGGATAATTCCAAATTTATATAATCGGGCGTTTCGTCGGTATGATGATACGCTATAAATTCGATTACCGATTCGGGAAGTCCCCATTGACCGAGCAAATACGCGCCAATCTCGGAATGCGTTGCGCCAAAAAGTTCTTGTTCTATTTCAAAAAGCGGTCTGTTTTCTTTTGTCGCGATATCGATAACTTGTCTGTAAAGTTTAGGCGAATGCGAAGCGAAAATCAACTGCCCTACGTCGTGCAAAATTCCTGAAATATGCAAAGCGTCTACTACGGGAGTCGGTAAATTTTCGTGTTTTGCAATTTCTTTTGCCAAAAAACCCGTAATAAGACAATGGTCTACGACCGTTTCTAATTGCAAAAGTTTTGTTTCCGCGCTCGAAAACGCCGAAAACAAATGCGCCGTCAAAACAAGTCCCTGAACAATATCGAGTCCCAAAAGCGAAACCGCAAATTCGGGCGAAGTAACTTTCTCAGAAAGTCCAAAATACGCCGAATTTACCATTTTCAATATTGACGCGCTCATTCCTATATCAGCCGCGACCAAAGCGCCCGCTTTTTTCACCGACGGTTGCGGGCTTTCGAGTTCGGCGACCAATTCTCCGTAAACTTTGGGAAGCGACGGAACCGTTTCCAATCCGTCTATAAATCTTATCGCCTGCGGGCGCATTATCGCCTTGTAAAGATGAAAAATCCTCGACACAGACACTTCCAATTTTTCGTAAGAATCGGGGCGCACAAGCATTCGGTGCGCATATTTTACAAAATGTTTAGGATAATCCGCGCTTAAACTCGGAATTAAAACCACGCGAATTATATCGGGATACATTTGCGCAATAGTTTCCAAAAGCGGAACTCCGTTGAGAACAGGCATCTTAATGTCGGTTACTACCATATCAAAATTAGAATACGATAATTCGTCAAAAGCGGTTTTAATACTGTCGACAAAGCGACATTCCCACTCGTTTGCATTATTAACAAAAAGCATACTATAAGCCGCAAGATTTTGCGGAGAAGTATCAACAAATAATAATCTATTCATAATATTCCATTCCTTCCGTGAAAGTCGGCGTATGGATTCCGCCGCAACTTATATAATAAAAATATAATTTGCCAAAAATTAAATTACGCTTTTTTTTAATAATTTTTTAATTTTTTTAATTTTTTCATATTTTTTACTTTTGACAAACTGCAAAATTGTATTTTTTATGCGATTTTTTTAAGAAAGGTTTTTATTATGTTAAACATCGTATTATTTGGGGCTCCGGGAGCCGGCAAAGGAACGCAAGCAAAATTTATCACGGAAAAGTACAATTTGGGACATATCTCGACGGGAGATATTCTTCGCGCGGAACTTAAAGCGGAAAGTCCGCTCGGCTTGCAGGCGAAAAGCATTATGGAAGCGGGCGGTCTCGTCGGCGACGACATTATCGTGCAACTTTTGGAAAAGCACATTTCGCAAAACGCTTCAAAATTCAGCGGATTTTTGTTCGACGGTTTTCCGCGCAATCTTGTTCAGTGTTATATTTTGGAAGGAATGTTAAGCAAACTTAAAACGTCGCTTTCGGCGTTAATTTCGCTCGACGTAGAACAGGACGAACTTATGAGACGGCTTTTGGAGCGGGCGAAAATCGAAGGCAGAAAAGACGACACTCCCGAAGTTATTCAAAATCGTTTTAAGGAATACGAAAATAAAACGCTTCCCGTAATTAAGTTTTACAAAGAACTCAACAAAGCGATTTCTATTAAAGGAACGGGAAGTATTGAAGATATTACCAAATTGGTTGTCGCCGAAATCGATAAACTGAAAAAGTAGGGGAGAGCGTTATGAAAAAAAATATTTTGAGTTTGCTGGGGGGGGCGTTGCTTATGTCGCTTTTTTTTGCCGCCTGCGGCGATGACGAAGAAGAGGAAACGGGCGGATACGCGCTTCATACAAATATAATGGCGACTACATTTTGGGCGGGAGAAGAGGCGGACGATGACAACGGGTTTATTTCTAATATTCCAAGCGCCTGGGACTCGCAATGGGGCGACCATTACACTGTAAACGGAGTAACAAAAGAAGACGCGCCGACCGTTAACCGCGACGGCGATTTTTTTCCGATAGGTTACGACGGAACTGAAAACGTCTATTACTTTGCTCTTCCATACGACGATAGGTCGCGTATTGTTTTTGAGGACGAGGACGCTTCGACATCAAAAATAGACGCCGTTGTCGCTCTTGACAAAACAAATTATACTAAAAGCGGCAAAAAAGTTAATACTACCGCATATAGCGAAAGTAGAAAAGAGAATGCAAAAAAAATTCCGTGGTATAATACGGAAAGCAATTGGAAAAATAAAAGCGTAGTTAAAGCCCGTTGGGTAAAAGTGAGAAGTACCGACCAAGGTAGCGGCGGACAAAAAGGAAACGGCGAGTGGGTATACGCGCAGTGGCTTGACGCGGGTCCTTTTCATTACGACGATTTCAAATATGTTTTTGGAAATAGCAGACCGAGAAACGAAAATGAAGTTATTGGCGTAAAATCCAAAGCGGGAATCGACTTGTCGCCTGCGGTAATGTTTAAAATGGGTTTTAGCAAAAATGAAATGCAGTGGGGCGGTATAAACAGAATTGTCGAATGGCAGTTTGTAGATAATGACGACGTTCCCGACGGACCTTGGAAAAGAGTTGTTTCCAACAACGGAATGAAATGGTAACAAAGCGGAGAATCGATGAGCAAAAAAGATTTCAACGAGCAGATGCAGATAAGGTTCGATAAAATTGCAAAAATTACCGAGCGCGGCGACATTGCCTACGTCGAAAGATTTGAGACGTCGCACAATATTGCCGAAGCGCTTTCTCTTCCCGAAAATACCGAAAACATTACTCTTGCGGGAAGAGTCGTCGCGGTCAGATATTTCGGGAAACTTGCTTTTGGACACATTTACGGATTTCACGGGAAAATTCAGTTTGCGCTTCAAAAAAATACTTTGGGCGAAAATTTCGCGTATTTTAAAGAAGTCGTTGACATCGGCGATTTTATAGGAATTACGGGAAAACTTATCACGACTCACACGGGCGAAAAAACCATAGACGTGCAAAATTGGAAATTTTTGTCGAAAACGTTGCGAAATTTGCCCGAAAAATTTCACGGAATCACCGACGACGAAATTCGTTTGCGCAAAAGATATTTGGACTTGATAAGCAACGAAGAAACGCTTGAACGTTTTAAGACGAGAACGAAAATTATTCGCACAATTCGCGATTTTTTAGACGCGCACGATTTTCAGGAAATAGACACGCCCGTTCTTACGAATCACGCTTGCGGAGCGATGGCGCGACCGTTTATTACGCACAACAACGCGCTCGACATAGACGTTTTTTTGCGAATTGCGCCCGAAACTTATCTTAAAAGAGCAATAGCCGGCGGATTTGAAAGAGTGTACGAATTTGCGCGCAGTTTTCGCAACGAAGGCGTAGACGCGTCGCATTTGCCCGATTTTACACTCCTTGAATATTACGTCGCTTATTGGAATTACGAAGACAATATGAATTTCACCGAAAAATTGCTCAAACATTTATTGACTAAAATTAAAAACGGTTTAGAAATCGAATACGACGGCGTAAAAATAAATTTTGACGGAAATTGGCAGCGAATTTCGTTTCGCGATTTAATTTTTAAGGACTGCGAAATAGATATTTACGAATGCGATACCAAAGATAAGATTTTAGACAAAATTAAAGAAAAAAACATAACGCTCGACACTTCGTCGGATATAAAAAAAGCGGGTCGCGGAACGCTTATAGATTTGCTTTACAAAAAAGTAAGCCGCCCGAAAATTGTGAATCCTACGTTTATAATAAAGCATCCGATTGACTTGTCGCCGCTTGCGAGGCGAAACGACAAAAACGCGCTCGAAACCGACAGATTTCAGTTGGTTATAAACGGATGGGAAGTAATAAACGCATATAGCGAATTGGTAGACCCCGTTGACCAAGAAGAGCGTTTTATTCAGCAGGCGCAAGCAAGAGCGGACGGCGATTTGGACGCAATGGACGTAGATTATGACTTTTTGCAGTGTATAGAATACGGACTTCCGCCCATTTCGGGATGGGGAATGGGAATAGATAGAATTGTCGCTCTCTTGACAAACGCGCAAAATTTACGCGACGTAGTACTTTTTCCGCTTTTGAGACCTGAAAATTTTGAATAAGTTTTCAATTTCATTTATTGTTATCGGATTAGTCCTTTCGTTTATTCTGGATACTTATCAACTGCGAAAGAATGATGCTTTTATAAAAAAAGTCGCTCCGAATGTTTTTGTAAACTGTGAAATTTCTAAGCAATACGCCGACAGTATAAATATTGTTCTTAATTTGTATGGATTGGGAGATACCGTTTTACAGGGAATTCCACTGAATACTGAAAACTGCGGGG
>WRFX01000054.1 GCA_009787445.1 Chitinivibrionia bacterium
AGCGCGGATTTTTTAGCCGACGAAATAAACAACTGCTACGACACAAATTCGGGCGAAAATCAACTTGTAAATATCGCGACGGACGGCGAAACGTTTGGTCATCACAAGAAAAACGCGGATATGTGTTTGGCGTTCTTTTTCAGAAAAAGGGCGGCGCAATCCGAAATTACCGTAGTAAATTACGCGACGTTTTTAGCGAAAAATCCGCCGAGACGCGAAGTCCGCTTAAAAAACGCTTTCGGCGAAGGAACCGCGTGGAGTTGCGCTCACGGAACAGGTCGCTGGTGCAGAGATTGCGGTTGCAACACGGGCGGACTGCCCGGCTGGAACCAAAAGTGGCGCGAGCCGCTTCGCAGAGCAATGCAAATTTTACAAACCGAAATAGATTTTGTTTTTCAGCGCGAAATGAGCGTATTTTTTGAAAATCCTACAAAAATAAGAAATTCATACGAACAATTTATCGACGAACAAAAAGGATTGGATAAATTCTTGGCAAAATCGGCAAGAAAAGGCGTAAAACTTTCGGACGAACAAATAAAAAGAATAGTTATGCTTTTGGAAGCGCAAAAATTTATGCTTTTTGCCTTTACTTCCTGCGCGTGGTTTTTTAACGATATTTCGGGAATAGAACCCGCGCAAAATTTACGCTATGCGCTTCGGGCGTGGCAACTTACGTATCCGGGGGCAAAAACAAATTCGGTTTTGCGCGAATTTTTGCTAATTTTACAGCAGGCAAAAAGCAATTATCCCGACCTCGACGGGCAAAAAATCATAGAAAAAGAAGCGTTTCCTATGATAAATCACTTGGAGCGCGTAGGTTTTACGATAGCCGTAAATCACTATTTATACGGAATTTATTCGGGAAACAAAAATTCTGCGCTTGAAGAATATTCGTATGTCGCCAAAATAACAAAAGGCGAAGAAGACCGCAATTACGAAAAAAAATCGTGGCGCGTGTATTCGTGCGATATTTCGCACAAAATTTCGCACGAAAATAAAATATTTGTTTTGGCGTTATACAAAAACGGGCATCAAATCGAAGGCGTCGTGTTTGACGAATATCAAAAATATCCGACGAACGACGCGGCGTTCGCCAAACTTATGAAGACGACAAATCCGCTTAATTTCACGCTCAACTCCATAATTACGTCTTTTCGCGACCACATTACAAAAAGATTCGTCAACGATTTTGCCGAAGATACTTATTCTAATTATTTGTCGTGGGCAAAAACGCAGGGAAATCGTCTCGACGCGATAACCGATATTAACGGCGGACTTCCGACCGAACTTGCCCAAACGGTAAAATTTTACATAAATAGAGAATGGGACGCGGGCGTCGCGGAGTTTTTGAAAGCGAAAAAACACACGCCGCAACTTGTTGAAAATCTTGTAGAGATAAATAATCGCGCAGGCAGATACGGATTTTGCATCGATAAAGAAAAATCTGCGGAAAAAATTCGTATTTCTATAAACACGGATTTATTAGAATTAAACAAAGATTTTTACAACGAAAACTTGGCTGACCAAATAATTACCAAACTCGAAATTGTTGAAAATCTGTCTATTCCTCTGCATTTTCATCAGGTTCAAGACCGTTTTTATTTGATTTACAAGCAGATTATAAACGACGTTTATCCGCATTGGATTTCAAAAGGAAAGCCGCTAGGAAAAGATAGAAACACGATAATTTTAATTAACAAACTTGCAAAATGGTTTGGATACAGTACCGACAAAACAACCGCGTAAATGATTAAAATAATTATCGGCGACGAAAATGTTGGCAAGCGAGTTGATAAAATAATTCGTAAAAGTTTGCCGTTTTGTCCGCTCGGCGAAATTTTTCGTCTGTTTAGAAACGGAAAAATTTTACTTAACGGCAAAAAAATAAAAGAAAACGCCCGTGCGGAAAGCGGCGAAATTCAAATTCTTGCCGACGAAGACGAACTTCGCAAAAAATGTGCGCAAAAGCAAAAAGTTGAAAGCAAAAATAAACTGCAAATAATTTACGAAGACGAAAATTTACTCGTTTGCGACAAACCAGTTTCGGTTGCCGTTCAGTCAGGCAAAGGCATTTTAGCGGGAACGTCGCTTATAGAAATGGCGCAAAATTACGCCGAACAAAAATTTATTCCGCATTTGGCGCACAGAATTGATTCGGATACTTCGGGACTTGTTTTAATTGCGAAAAACGTAGAATTTTTAAGAAAAATCCAAAATATTTGGGACAGCGAACTCTTAAAAAAAGAATATTTGGCGCTTTGCCACGAAATTTTTGAAAAAAAAACGGGAAAAATAGAACTCAATCTCGAAAAAAACGGCTTAAAAATGAACGTTGTTAAAAACGGCGGGCAACGCTGCGTTTCTCATTTTAAGGTACTGTGTGAAAACAAAAATTTTTCTTTGGTTTGCGTGAAAATAGAAACGGGACGAATGCACCAAATTCGCGCGCAGTTGGCGCATATAAATCATAATATTTTGGGCGACAAAAAATACGGCGACGAATTTGCGGACAAAGAATTAGAAAAAGATTTAGGCATAAAAATAGAACGTTTAATGCTACATTCTTATAAAATTTCGTTTGTTTTAGAAAAAAAACGCTATGCGTTTGAAGCGCAAATTCCAAATGTTTTCGGCAAATTCGGCAATTTTTCCATATCCTAAATTACGGCTCCGAAGTCGCATCCGTCGCCGCTTCCGTTGCGGCTTTTCTCGCGGCGGTCGCTTCCAAAATACCGTCGTACATTCGTTTTCGCTCTATTATTTCTTTCACGTAAAGAAACGGTTCTTCGCCTCTACAATATCCGTGTTTGACTTCGCTGCGATAATAATATTCGGGATTGGAAAGTTTTCTAATCGCGACCGCGACGTTTCCGTCCCATTTTAGCGGGTCTAAACCTAAACTTTCGGCAATACGCTGCGCGTCTTCTACGTGTCCGGGACCAGCATTGTAGGAGCCGAGCATAAATTTTATCATTTCGCTCGTATCTTTCATATTTTTCCAATAATTTTTATGAACGTCCTGCAAATATTTTACTCCCGCCCTTATGTTGTTTTCAGGCAGATGAATATCGCGAACCTTAACGTACTCTGCGGTTCGCGGCATAATTTGCATAACGCCTTTCGCTCCCATCCACGATTCCGCCGAATTGTCGAAACGCGACTCCTGATAAGCCATAGAAGCAAGCAAAGTCCAAGGAATAAGCGGCGGTTTTTCATATTTTTTGAAAAGCGAATCGTAAGGCGAGATTGCCCCCGTTTCCAAAACAAAATAATCGCTGCTTCGGCGCACGTCGTATTGCGAAGAATTTCCGTAATATTTATTGTATATTAAATTGTAATGAAAACTGCCGCCTCTGCGAAATTTTGTCAGCCATTCGTCCACAGCCGCTTTGAGTTGCGGACTATCGTCTCTAAACGCCCAAGCGAGTCGCTGCGAAAAACTAACCGCCACGGAAACGTCGATATTTTTGTAATACGCCATATTCAATTCCGCCAAATTTTCGTCGGCGACCGTATATTCGATTTCGCCTTTGCTGACCATTCCTATTAAATCTTCCTGTTCGTAGACGCTCGGATTTATTATTATATCGCCGCCGATTTCGTTAGACAAATTTTCTAAACGCTTGTGTACCGCGCTGTTTTCGTGTACCGTTACGGTCTTTCCTATCAAATCTATCGGGTCTGAAATTAGCGCGTCTTTCAATTGTTTTTGAGTCATAAATCTGTGATTTTCGGGCAATCGCTGAACCAAAACCTGACGAGTCGTATTGTGATGTTTGGAAAATAAAATATGCTCGTTTTTTTCTTTTGTTATGGGCAAATTCGCCGCAATCAAATCGCCTTGTCCGTTTTTAAGCATTATAAAAAGCGAATCGTGCGTAGACGGAATTTTTATTTCCAAATCGACGTTTATTTCCTTTGCGAAAAGTTGCAATAATTCGTATTCGTACCCCATCGGTTGACCTCTGTAAATGAAGAAACTGTTTGCGTTATATCGGGTTAGCGCGACAAGTTTTTTGCGATTTTGAATGCTGTCCAAGTCGATGGCGTCGCGATTTTGCGCGTAAATTTCGTGTTCGCCGTCGTCGATACGCGAAACTTCCTGCTTTTCAAGCCAGAAATAAAGCCAAGCGGCAAAAGCAAAAATTAACCAGAAAACGTTTCGCATATTTTTCTCCTAAAACGGATTTTTTTAATAAAATATAAATTTTTAGCGACAAAAAGTATTTTTTTTGCAAATTTTTATGTTTTTGTCTATTTATTTTTCGACGCGGACGGATTTTGCAAGGAATCGACAAGTATAAAATCGTATCCGTCGAACTCTTTTATTTTTTCCGCAATTTCTTGCGCGTTCATAGCAAAAAGTCCCGTCGCAAGAATATCGGAAACGACCGCGCGCTTTCCTTTTATCGACAACGAAATATTTTTTGTCGCGGGAAATCCCGTTTTCGTATCGAAAATATGATGCACTCTCGCCCCCGATTTCGTCAGCCGAAACCTTTCGTAATCGCCGCTTGTTACAAGAGAGCCGTCGTTCATTTCAAACGTCGCTAAAAGTTCGTCTTGTCTCGGATGCCGAACTCCGACGATTATCGGCTTGCCAAAATCTTTAGTCCCCGAAACAAAAACGTCGCCGCCGAAATTCACGATAAAATTAAAAAATCCGTAACTTTTCAAAGTATCCGACAACTTGTCTATCGCAAATCCTTTGGCAATTCCGCCCAAATCGATTTGGGTTTTTTTGTCGCTAAAAACCGCGCGTTTGGGATTATCAAGCAAAGAAATTTTTCTAAAATCGACGTTTTGCAAAATTTCGGCGATAGTATCCAAAATCGCGGTATCTTGCGGGTCGGGCAAAAAATCGCTCTCTTCGCTTACGTTCCAAAAATCTTTTAACGGCTTTACGGTAATATCAAAAAAACCGTCAGTTTTTTGCGAATAAAAAAGCGCCGTTTCAAGCATTTTATACAAATCTTCAGAAATTTCAACAGTATCGTTCTCGCGATTATTGCATTTCAAAACCTCGCCGTTTGCGCTGTTTGGCGAAAATCTTTCGTCCCAATCGTCTAAAAAATTCTCTATTTTTTTTAACATTTCGTCGTTTTTTATTTTCGCTTCTTTGTTTTTATAAAGCGTAATTTCAACTATCGTGTCCATTTTGAAATAGAACTTTTTTTGCGTTTTTGGCGAACAAGCCGCAATAAAAAATAATAAAAATACAAGCGCAAAAACATATATTTTCATAATTATCCGATTTTCTTCGGAAGATGCAAATTTATAGCCATTGCCCAAAAGCGCAATCCGCTTGCGATAATTACGGCGGATAAAATTTGCGCGTATTCGCCAAAGCCCAATTTTTTCGCGATAAGCATAAAAATCACGCCTATTATCGAGGCGGTCGCATAAAAATCGCGTCGAAGCACCAAGGGAATTTCGCTAACTAAAATATCTCTTAACATACCGCCGCCGCAAGCGGTTATCATTCCCATCATAATGATGCCTACAACGCCGAAATCCGCCGAAATCGCCTTTTGCGCTCCGATTGCCGTGAAAATTCCAAGCCCTATCGCGTCGAAAATTTGCACTATACTCCATTTTTTTTCCGAACGTCTCGCAATGCTTTCGGCTTTCATCAAAACGACCGCGGCGCTCGCTATACATATTATAAGATACATTTCGTGTTGAAAACAGGCGGGCGGCGTTTTTGCAATTAAAACGTCCCGCACGATTCCGCCGAAAACTCCTGTGGCAATCGCTAAAACCGTAACGCCTAAAATGTCCAAATTATGCCGCACTCCTCTGACCGCGCCCGAAACCGCAAACGCCGAAGTTCCCATAATATCTAAAATATGCAAAAATATTTCCAATTTATTTGCTCCCGTAAATGCCTTTTTCGTCCATAGTTATTTTTTTGAGTTTCATAAGATTTCCGAGTAATTTTTTGAAACTTTTTTTGCTCATAGAAAAATTTTCGTAAATTTCTTTCGGTGAAGAATTGTCGTTAAACGGCAAAAAACCGCCTTTTTCTTTTAATTTTTCCATAATTGCGTCGCGAAATTCGCCTCTTGCAAATCCAGTCGGCGCAAGAGTAAGCGTAAGTTTGCCGTCGTTTCTAAATTCTCTGACAAAAGATAATATTTTATCTCCTATTTTTGGCAAATTACGAAATTCCGAAATCTGAATCATCGCCGAACTTTCGTCTGCAATCACAAAAACGCCGTATTCTTTTATTTCATAAACCAAGCAATCGATTTTTTTTCCGTTTGGAAATTTTTCAATATCGGGCTTTTTCAAAAACGGACGAAGACGAGGCGTCGCAAGCAGTCGATTTGATTTATCGTCGAGCAAAATTCGCACGACTACGCGCTCTCCGACCCGCATTGCGCCAAGCATTTGAGCGTGCGGAACAAACAAATCTTTCGAAATTCCCCAATCCAAAAATGCGCCGACTTTATTTACGTCCTTAACTTTAAGCGCCGCGAAATTATTTACCGTCGCTATCGGCGTTTCGGTCGTGGCGACGGGTCTGTCGAGCGAATCGCAATAAACAAAAACCTTAATTTTGTCGCCGACGTTCAGGTTTTCGTTTTTGGGAAAATAATTTCCCGGAAAAAGAACTTCGTTGCCGTCATCGTCCTCTAAATACGCTCCTTTTTCAAGCACTCTCGACACGGCAAGTTCGTTAAAATTTCCAATTTCCATTATTTATTCGCCGTCTTTTTTAAACTTTCGTTCGTCGACTTTAAGAACGGGAACTTCTCTGCCGGGAAATCCTTTTAATTCAATTTCAACTTTTTCAAAACTATCGCACTTGCTTTTCATTTCAAAAGAGCCGCCGTTCATATAATATTTTGTCTCTCCGCGAGTATGTTCAATAGATTCGTAAAATCTGCCGTCGGGAACAAAAAATTTAAGCGTATCGCCAAAATTTCCCGATTTTTCGCCGATAAGCTTTTCGCTTCCGTCGGCTAAAATTTCGCGCAATTTTACTCTTGCCGCGTCTTGCGTCGTTATCACAAAAAATATTTCGTTTTTATCTTTAAGAATTAAACTGTCGCCCAAAATAAATTCTCTTTCGCCGACAATATCGCGCTCGCCAAACTGTTTTATCGATTTTTTGAAAACCGAAACCGTGCCGCCGCCGCTTTTTAACGTCAATTTTCCTTTATTTTCGCAAATTAAATCTCCCGAAATCGTTTCTCCGTCTTTGAGAACAAAATTCAAAGAAGCAAAAACGCAAATTGGAATCGCGATTAAAATCAAAATTTTTTTCATTTTTTTATCCTTTCAAATTCGTATTCGTTTTTAATATTTTCAAGCGGAATTTCTTTTTCCTGAAACATTTTTGCCGCGTCTTTATGCACGTCTTTAAGTCGCTCTCTATCCTGCAAACGAAATTTATAAGGATTATTGCTTTCGTAAGTTTTTAGCGCGTCATATACCGAAAAAACGCGGATGTCAAGTTTTCCCGCCGTATCTAAAAATTTTACCCAAGTCGGAATATACGAGACCTTTTTTATCGCTGCCTTTTTGCCTTCTTTCTTCTCAAATATTATATTAAGGATAATCCCCGCGTCTCTCGGAACAGTCCTTTGCGACGAAACAAAATTTCCCATAGAATACGCGACGAAACACTCTTTTGTTTCCCCGTTTGGCAGAGTAATATTCAAAAATTCCATCGGCTGCAAAACGTGCGGATGACTCGATATTACAATATCGGCGCCCGCGTTAAACATCGACATAATTATCTCTTTATGCGAATCGTTCGGCGCAAGTTCGTATTCGTCTCCCATATGCGGCAAAATTATAATAAAATCGGGATTTAGCGATTTCGCCTTGCGTATGTCTTGCGCAATAAGCGCGGTGTCAAGCATATTTACGTGATAAGATTTTGCGGGTTTAATTTCGTTTGTTCCATAAGTATAAGATAAAAACGCAAATGTAATTCCGTTTATTTCTTTGATGAAAATACTGTCTCTTTCTTCCTGCGTTTTATACGTTCCGACGTGGTCGATTCCAAGCGAATCTAACATATCGATTGTCCGCAAAAAGCCGATTTCCAATTTATCGTAACTATGATTATTCGCCGTCGTCAGCAAGTCGAATCCCGCGTTTTTTATAGCAATTCCAAATTCGTCGGGAGCGTTAAAATTCGGATATCCCGTATATACCATCGCCTTGCCCGCAAGCGTAACTTCAAGATTGCCGACAGTATAATCCGGCTTGCTCAAATACGGTAAAACGTGCTGAAAAGAATGAGCGAAATCATAATTGTCTTTTTTCGCGTTATATGCGTAATCTATCTGTTTGTCGTGAACCATCAGGTCGCCCGTAAACGCCATAAAAACCGTATTTGCCGACTGCGCAAACGCAAAAACGCAAAATAAAACAACAAGCAAAAACGGCTTTTTTTTCATTTTATTTCCGCAAAATTTAGTGCGTTATCAGCGTTTTGCCGCTCATTTCTTTCGGCTGTTCGATTTCCAAAAGTTCCAAACAAGTCGGCGCAATATCGCACAAACTTCCGCCTTCTCGCAGTTGCAAATTTCCGCCGCCGACTATCGTAAACGAAACGGGATTCATAGAATGCGCGGTCATTGGCGAGCCGTCGGGCAAATAAATTTGGTCTGCGTTTCCGTGGTCTGCCGTTAAAATCGCAATTCCGTTTTTCTTTTGAACCGCTTTTACTACGTCGTAAACGCAGGAGTCAACCGTTTCTACCGCCTTGCGAATCGCCGCGGGAACGCCAGTGTGTCCTACCATATCGCCGTTTGCAAAATTGCAAATTATCACGTCGTATTCTTCGCTTTCAATAGCCGCGACAAGTTTATCGCGTACCTGATACGCGCTCATTTCGGGCTGTAAATCGTAAGTCGCGACCTTTGGACTATCCACTAAAATATGCGTTTCGCCCGGAAATTTATCGTTGTTTTGGTCGTTAAAAAAGAACGTTACGTGCGCAAATTTTTCGGTTTCCGCGCAACGCAACTGTTTGAGTCCAGCGTCCGACAAAACTTGTCCGAAAATTTTCTCGTTTTTTATTTCGGGATAAATTTCTTCAAAATTTCCGTCGTCGTAATAATGCGTCATTCCCGCAAGGTAAATATTATTCGGAACGGTTTCAAATTCCTTAAAACTTTTTTCGACTATCGCCTTTGTAATTTCTCTCGTTCTGTCGGTTCTAAAATTGAAAAATATTATAACGTCGTCTTTGCCCGCGCCGCTGTATCCGTCAATTAAATACGGTTTTACAAATTCGTCAAATTCGCCTTTTTCATAAGATTTTTCTATCGCTTCCTGCCAATTTTTCGCGGGAGTTCCGACTCCTTTCATTATCGCGTCGTAAGCCAATTTTACTCTGTCCCAGCGGTTGTCTCTATCCATCGCGTAATATCTTCCGACTACTACGCCTAATTTTCCTACGCCTGTTTTTTTGAAGCCGTCGTCCAAAAACGTCAAATGTTTGGCGGCTGATTTCGGCGGCGTGTCGCGTCCGTCGGTAAATGCGTGAACTACGACGTTGTTAAAATCGTTTCGTCTTAAAAAATCCAAAAGCGCGTGGCAATGACGAGTCGCGGCGTGAACGCCTTCTTCTTGAATTAAGCCCATCAAATGGATTTTCGATTTTCTTTCTTTCGCGATTTTTACCGCTTTAAGAAGCGTTTCGTTTTCAAAAAAATCGCCGTCGCGAATCGATTTGTCAATTCTCGTTAGCGACTGATACACGACTCTTCCCGCGCCGATATTTAAGTGTCCCACTTCCGAATTTCCCATAGTTCCCGCGGGCAAGCCGACCGCTTCGCCGCACGCTTCAAGCGATGTTGTCGGCGACGTCTTTTCGTAATATTTCGCGTGTTCGCTGTTTGCCGTCCAAACCATATCGCCTTCGCTGTGGTCGCCTCTTCCCCAGCCGTCGCGAATAACCAATACTAACGGTTTTTTTCTAGTCATTTTTTATCTCCTTGATATTTTTACCTGTTAAAAAACTCCAATTTTTATCAACTTTACGCGTTCCATCGCAAGCGTTGCAAAGTTTTGTTCCGTCGCAATGGTAACATTTTCCCGTTTTTCTGCAAAACGGACAATCTTCTTCATAATCAAGCAGGATTATTCCTTCTCCCGTATAATTTTTGGTGCTGGTAATTCTTTTGCCGTCGCCGCCGCAAAACTGACAAACGCCCGTTCCCTTGCAAGACCTGCAATCGCCTTTTGCGTTGCAAACAGGACACGCTTCGGCGTTAAACCGCGCCGCTCTTTCGTCTACCTTTGGATTACAAGCGGTCAAAACAGCGCCGCAAATCAGAAAGATAAAAAACATTTTTTTCATAAATTTTACGCTCCGCCAAAAAATTCAGTAGAGAAAATAATATTGTGCAACGCTTCTTGTGTATATAATTTATAAAAAATATAAACTTATTTGAAATTTTGCGCTTAAAAATCGACCAATCTTAAAACGCTTGCCCGCATAGCGTTTCCCTGCGCAAGCATAGAAACCGCCGATTGCTGCTGAATTTGCCGCTTTGTCGTGCCGATAATTCCGTCTATTTCGTCCAATCCTAAAATATTTTTCGCCGAAATTTGCATAGTGTCCGATGAAATTTCATTTATGTTTATTTGCGAATGTATTCCTTGTTTTAAGCCGCTTAAATTTCCCATAAACTTTGCCGCTATGTCAATTTGTTCTTGGATAGCCGAAAATACGTCTTCTTTTGCTTGCGATAAATCTATGGCGTTTATATTTACTTCCAAATCCGCGCCGAAAGAAAGAATAAATTTATTATTAAAATCGCTCGGGTCTATATTTACCTCAAAAAGCGGGTCTGCCGAACTGTCTTTTAAAACTTTTTTCCCGTTAAAAACCGTGTTTTCCATAGTTATGGCAACTAAATTTTTAAATTCGTTTATTTTGTCGCCGTATACTTTTTTGGTCAAATCGTCTGCGGATTCCTTAAAATATTCTTTGGCGTAATCCATAATATTGTTGAGGTCGTCAAAGATTGCCGAAATACTTTCTTCGGCAAGTCCAAGTATGGCAGACGCTTGAAAAAGTCCTCTTCGCGCTTCGTCGTAACTTTTTGCCTGCAAATAATACGAATTTCCCGTAAAATAATCCGCCGCGCCGTTAGACGGGTCAATTACTTTAAGTCCCGCGGCGAGATGTACAAGCGATTTTTGTAAAATTCTCCCGTTTGACGAGACAAAAGCCGTAACGTTGGCGAAATTGCTTGCGCCCGATAATGCGTTTATCATAATAAACCTCCCTTGTGCGTTTCTGCCGATGTTCCCCAACATCGTTTGGCAAAAACAAAACCGTTTTCGTATTTTTCAGATACGAAATTTTACCAAAGATTTACGGCGCGTTCCCCAGAGGCGCCGTAAATCCTAAAATAGTAATTAAACTACTGAAACAATCTCGCCAAAGTAAGTTGCGAGAGATTTGCCTGAGACGCCATAGAAACGGTCGCCTGCTGACGAACCTGAAGCGATGTCGCCTTGCTTATCGCCGATACTTCGTCGATGGCGCCTATTGATTCCGCCGCGCCTTCTTTTGCCGAAATAATATTTTGATTTATCGTCAACTGCCTGTCTGCCGCCGACGAATTGGCGCTTGCTTCCGCCATCCATTTGGAAATTGCCGCTTCGGCAGTTTTTATTTTGGTTTCATCGGTAAGGTCGGC
This sequence comes from Chitinivibrionia bacterium, assembly GCA_009787445.1. Classification (GTDB taxonomy): domain Bacteria; phylum Fibrobacterota; class Chitinivibrionia; order Chitinivibrionales; family Chitinivibrionaceae; genus WRFX01. The sequence continues at coordinate 11,679 of WRFX01000054.1, forward strand.
AAGGGCGCCCGATACGTCCGTTATATCAAAACTCAATTTGCTACCTCCGTCAGCCAACGTTACATTAAAAGTGTCAGACGTAGCACCGGTAAGGTCCCTGCCGTAAGAGTCGCTAGCGTTTTCAGACAACAATTCTTTAAGATTTGCCGTCATCGCCGTAATTTTATTGTTCAATTCGGTATATCCCGTATCGGTTGATTCCATACCGGTTCGCTGATTGACCAAACCTCTAAGTTCCGTTAAACCTTCGCTAATTGCCTTGCCCGTGCCTTCAATTGTGTCGAACGCTTCTTTTGCTCTGACCAAATCGTCGTTAACTCTTTGATACGCCATAATGGATGTGTTGGTTTCCGCGTGTCTTACGAAACCTACAAAATCGTCGCTGGGCCTTGCGAATCTTTTTCCGCTCGCAATTTGCCCCAAGACCTTTGAATAATCCGCCGACTGCTGTCTGTAAAGCGACGACAGATTGCCTGATGATACTCCTAAAATCATAATAGACCTCCCTGTGTATTGTTAATTTTTACTCCTAAAAGTCGCTCGCAAACGTATTCTTCCCCAAGAATCTGTTGCGATTTCAACTTCCCCATTATTTATATCGGCACAATTTAAAAAAACTTTAGTAAAATTTTTATTTTTTTTAAATTTAATAAAAAAATGCGATTTATTAAAATTTTTCAGCATTTTGTTTTTGGAATATATTATATTACCCCCAAATTTTATGGGCGGCTAGCTCAGTTGGTTAGAGTACTTGCTTGACATGCAAGGGGTCAGCAGTTCAAATCTGCTGCTGCCCACCATAAAGAAACTTACAGATTCCAAGGTTATTTTCGCACCGCAGGAATCGGGCGTAACGCTTAATTTAGAAGCGAAACTTAAAAAACAAATCGCAGTATTTATATATTGCGTACTTCGGCAGGTAAAAAGGAGGTTTTCGATGGATATGGCAGGTGTACTTATGACGATTTGCATTCCGTTGTTTTCGGTTATAATTTTTTTCGGTTGGTTAGAAACTAGACCGCACAAAACGGCTAAACAAGCATAATATAGGAGATTTTTTAATGGCTGTTGAAAGAAAATTATTACAAAAAGTAGGAGATTATACTTTTGACGTTAGCAAAATTATATTTGCGGCGGTAGTTGTAGATTGTGCTTTTAAGGGAATTACGGAAGACAATATTTTTGTAATTGTTATTGGTACTTTGGGCGTATTACTTTCTTTTGTTATTGGTATCGTCTTTAATAAGATAGGCGGTTTGTGATGGACTTTATACATTTACTTTTGATTGTCTTTTTGCCAATACTTTTGGCGATAATTTTTGTCGGTTGGTTGGAAACCAGACCGCGTAAAATGGTTGTACACGGATAATATAGGATAAAAAGGATAAAAAAATATGAAAGTGTTTCTTCCAAACGAAAGCGCGATTGAAATTGCAGACGGCTCTACCGTCGCGGATTGCGCCGCGGCTATTAGTTTGGGTTTGTCAAAAAACGCCGTCGCGGGCGTGGTTAATTCAAACGCGGTCGATTTAAATTTCAAACTGTCCGACGGCGACAAGGTTCGCGTTCTTACTTTCGATGACGATTTGGGAAAAGAAATATTTTGGCATTCTTCGTCGCATCTGCTTGCTCAGGCGGTTCAGGAACTTTATCCCGACGCAAAACTCGCGATAGGTCCTGCGATAGAAAACGGATTTTATTACGATTTCGGCGACGCGCAGCCATTTACGCCGCAGGATTTACTCGAAATCGAAAAAAAGATGGCGGAAATTTCGGCGCAAAAAAAACAATTTGAACGCAAAATCGTTTCCCGCGAGGAAACGCGAAAATATTACGAGCAAAAAGGCGAAAAATATAAAATCGAACTGCTTGAAAGCAATATTCAGGGCGACCCGTCGTTTTACGAACAGGGCGACTGGAAAGATATGTGCCGCGGTCCGCATCTGCCCGACACGGGATATATAAAAGCGGTAAAACTGCTTGCTACAAGTTCGGCGCATTGGCGTCCCGAACAGCACAAAGACAATCCTATAATGATGCAGAGAATTTACGGAATTTCGTTTCCCAAAAAGAAAGATTTGGACGATTATCTCACGCTTTTGGAAGAGGCGAAAAAACGCGACCACCGCAAACTCGGCAAGGAATTGGACTTGTTCAGTTTCCACGACGAAGGAATCGGATTCCCGTTTTGGCATACAAAAGGAATGGTGATTTACGACGAAGTGGCGAAATACAGCCGAAGCGAACATATAAAACGCGGTTACGGCGAAATAAAAACCCCCGTTCTTTTGAACGAAGAATTGTGGCACAAAAGCGGGCATTGGGACAAATATAAAGACAATATGTATTTTGTGGAAATCGACGAACAGCCCTACGCAATCAAACCGATGAACTGCCCGGGCGGACTGCTCGTTTACAAAAATACCGTCCGTTCATACCGCGATTTGCCGATTCGCAATTTTGAATTCGGACTTGTTCACAGACACGAAAAAACGTCGGCGCTGCACGGACTTTTCAGGGTGCGCCAGTTTACGCAGGACGATGCGCATATATTTTGTACGCCAGAGCAAATTGAAAAAGAAATCGACGACGTAATCGAATTTATTTTCGACGTGTATAAAACGATGGGATTCAGCGACTTTTTCGTTGAATTATCGACAAAACCGCAAAATTATATCGGCGACGATTCGGTTTGGGAAATTGCCGAAAAATCATTGCAAAACGTGCTTGAAAACCGCAAAATAGATTACAAATTAAATCCGGGCGACGGAGCGTTTTACGGACCAAAAATAGATTTTCATATCCGCGACTGCCTTAAAAGAAGTTGGCAATGCGGAACGATTCAGTTGGATTTCAGTATGCCGACGAGGTTTGAATTGGAATATACCGACAGCGACGGACAGAAAAAATGCCCCGTCATGATTCACAGAGCGTTGCTTGGCTCAATGGAGCGGTTTATAGGAATTTTGATTGAACATTACGCGGGATTTTTGCCGCTTTGGCTTGCTCCCGTTCAGGTAAAAATTATGGCGGTAAGCGACGGTTTCCTGCCTTATGCCGAAAAAGTTTACGAAAAATTAAAGACGGCGGGAATTCGAGTCGAAATCGATACGAGAAACGAGAAAATCGGATTTAAAATTCGCGACGCGGAAACGCATAAAATTCCGTATATGCTGATAATAGGCGAAAAAGAACAAAACGCGGGCAATATTTCCGCGCGGCTTCACGGCAAAGGGGATTTGGGCGTATTTGAAACGGATAAATTTATTGAAAAACTGCAAAAACAGGCAGTCGAAAAATCAGGATATGAAAATTAAACAATAAACCGGGAGGAAAAAATAGCCGGAAACAACAGATTTCAGAGACCTCAAAGAGAAGAGGATTCAACGCGGATAAACGAAATGGTTCGTTATCCGGAAGTAAGGGTAATCGGCGCGGACAACGAACAGTTGGGACTTATGTCTTCCCGCGAGGCGTTGGAAATTGCGAAAAGCAGAAATTTGGACTTGGTTTTGATTGCGGAGACAGCGGCTCCGCCCGTGTGCAAAGTAATGAATTACGGAAAATACAAATACGAACAGGCGAAAAAACAGAAAGAAAACAAGAAAAAACAGGCGAAAACGAGCATAAAAGAGATAAAATTACATCCGCAGATAGACACGCACGACTACGATTTTAAGATGAAACACGCAAAGTCGTTTTTGATTAAGGGACACAGAGTAAAAATTACGCTTGTGTTTCGCGGGCGCGAAAATATGTATAAGGATTTGGGTTTGCAGGTTTTGCAGAGAGTCGACGGCGAATTGGAAACATTGGGAACCGCCGAAAGAAAATTTTTTCTGGAAGGCAAAAATATGATGTCGAATTATATGCCTGACGCAAAAAAAATAAGGCAGTATGAAAAAGAGCATCCCGAAGAATTTTCGCATTTGCACAAACACGAAATTCCTGCGGATGCGGAACTTGAAAACGAAGACGAAAACGAAAACGAAAGTGAAAACGAAGATTAAAAATATTAAATTTAAGAGGAGGTATTTATGCCTAAAATGAAAACGCGTAAAGCCGCGAAAAAACGGTTCAGTTTNACGGGAACGGGAAAAGTAANACGCAATAANGCGTTTGCGAATCATATTTTGACCAAGAAGAGTCCGAANCGCAAGAGAAATTTTCGCGGTTCGGCGCTTGTTCATCCATCACAAGAGAAAAAAATTAAAGCAATGATTGCTTAAAAGGAAAGGAATTAACGATGCCAAGAGCAAAAAA
>WRFX01000055.1 GCA_009787445.1 Chitinivibrionia bacterium
TTCCACTCCAAAATCCTAGAACGAATTATATACTTGTTTTTCATTCTGTCCTCCATAAGTTTAACATAAAATAATTTATGCCTAACTTATCTTGAACCTAACGGAATTATTACCGAAAATTTATTTACCGACAAAAAAGGAATTTGCCCGTATTATTTATCCGAAAAATACAACATTTTTCAAGACATTATAAATCCGTCTGATTTTGGATTTATGCAACCTCGCAAACGATACTATTGTATCGGCATTAAACGAAAAGATAAATTTACGCCAGATCCGTATATTCGGGTAAAACCGCTTTTTGAAACCGGCGAAAATATAGAATTTGACTATTTGCCCCCGACCAATTACGATGTAAAAACCGTAGAAAAACACAAAGCGGATTTCAAAAATCAAACGAAAAAATTTTATACGTATAGCGGGCAGAAGAAAGAATGTTTTGCGTGGACGACCCGCGTTCCCCTTTTAATCAAGCAACACCCCGTATTAGAAATTTCACCGACAAAATACGCGCAATTTAATACTTATTGCGCGATATTGACCCCCGAAACGCACGAACTTTTACAAGGTTTTCAGTCGGGATATACAAGCGGTTTTTCATTTACGCGCCGTATTGCTATGGTGGGCAATTCGTGGCACGTCAGCACTATCGCCGAAATATTTAAACTAATATTTATTAACGAAAATAAAGAAAGGAAGGAAAAAGAATGATTGAAAAACAAGACAGGTACACGGCGGATAACGTTTGCGTTGTCTGTTTGAGTTGTGAAAAGTTTTACACGAAATGCGGGGGTAAGAATTTGGTAATATACGCAAATTCGGCGAACGATTGCCCGCATTTCGTAGAAAGGAATTTTGTAAATGGAATTTAACGAAGCGGATTATCCGCAATATCCGCAAGGGTATTCAAACCGCGAGGAGTGGCTAATTGCATTGGGCGAATTAGCGGATTTTTGGGAAAAACAATTTGAACGAAAGGAAATTGTAAATGAATGAAATAATTTTAACGGGCAAAGTGTTAAGGAAAAAAATTACGTCTGCGTTAAAAGGCGGGAACTTGTGCGAATTTACGCTTGAATTTACGTCCACAAACGCGACGGGAATAACGCGCAAACATTATATCGACGTTATTCGCCGCGTCGTTCCCTCTCATAAAAGATTTTACGACAACGACGAAGTGGAAGTAATAGGCAAATTGCAAGACCGCAAAGACGACGACGGGCATAAAGTTTTTTACGTTTACGCCCGCGATATTGAAATTTTAACAAGTTACGCGGAACAGTCAAAAAAACTTTTTGAAAGTTACGCGGGGAGATTAGCCGGCGAAACGTCGGAAACCGAAAACAAAAGCGCGTCGCAAAAATCGGAATTTGACGAAATGGAAATTGCGCGTAAAAAATTCAGGGAAAAAATAAAGGAGTGGGAAAATGAAACTGAATAAAAAGGACTTTGTGGAAAAAGTGCGCGGACTTGCGCACAGCGAGCCGCAAAAAGATATTTGGGAAAATATGTACCGCGCTTATTGCGCGTATCCGAACGCGAGCGTGGGGTCGGTCGTTGAAAATTTTAGAATGCACAAAACGCAAAAATCGGAATTTGACGAAATGGAAATTGCGCGTAAACAATTAAGAGAAAAAATAAAGGAGTGGGAAAGATGAATTTACAGGAAATAATTAAAATATATATCGACGAGTGCCTTAAAACAAAAAGATGTTTGGGGTATTTTCAAACGCTTTTCATATATTTTGCCGAAAGACCGATAACGCGGGCGAATATTACGAAGTGGATAGTTGACGGATTAAACAAGCGGCTTGAAAAGCCGTACGCCGCTTGGACAATTTATACAAAATTAAGTTTGTTTCGCGCCGCGTATATGTATTGCGAGCAGTGCGGATATATAACAGCCGCAGAAAACCCTTTTGTCGGTTACGTTATGCCGCCGCAGTTAAAAAATATGTTCAAACAAAGCCGCGACAAAGAATATAAGCCCGTAGTAGTAGAGCACGAAATATTTGAAAAGTTTTTGTTTAAGTTTTTGGCGATACGTCAATTTTTTATTGCCAACAAGTCGATTATTTTGATTTTTGATTAGTTTTTCAAATATATTTCTAACTTCTCTGCCGTTGCCGAAATAATTATCTCTTTAATATCCCCCGCCAAATAGTATTTTTGTGTTATGAAATATAAAAATATTTTAGAAGAAGAACTGAAAAATCGTGTCGCGCTTGACTTCTTTGGCGCGTTTGATTGCACGTCTATCCTGCAAAAGATAGATTTTTCGGTTCAAATAAAAAACAACGGACAACAGTCGTTTTGGCAATATTTACTTTGGGCAGAAGCGAAAAAAGACGTTAGCGACATAATAATTATGCTCGCGCAACTTGTTCTCACAATCGGCAAAGCGCGGACTTTCGACAAAATTTTGCCGCCGTCGTTTTTGGGATGTTTTGACTACGAAAAAATTGCGTTTGTTCCGTATCACGAATTTCAAGAAATTTTTTATATGAACGATTTCAATTGGAATGTTACTCCGTCAAACAGAGAAACAAGAGAATTTAAGATAATATACGATACGTTAAAAGAGGTCGTTGACAACAACAAGATTTTCATTTTTGATTTTGAAAAAGACGAAAAAGAACTGAAAAACTTCATAAAAGATAATTTTATAGTGGGAAAAATGGAAACAAACAAAATTAGAATTGATAAAAATAATTTTATAAATATTTATAACAAATGGCTCGAAATTGTGAAACCGACAATAATGCTTTTGAATTGGGAAAAAGCGAAAAAAGCGGGAATTATCGACGGGGATTTTTATTTAGCCGACTTGTTGTCAAGCGAAAATCAAACACTCAAAGAAAAATTATTTGTCGTTTTGAAAACAAATAAATATATAATGAATCGCCACGAAAACGAAATGGGCTTGCTTACTTCGACCGAAGTTGATTTTTCCGACGGACAAAAAAAGCACGCGCAATTTTGGGCAATTTATGAACGTCCGCCGAAAGAGGAGTATTGGGATTATATTATAGAAAGACGCGATTTGCTTGTTTCGCAGGACGTTCGCGAAAGAAAGGGAAGTTTTTACACTCCGAAAATTTGGGTAGAACTTTCGCAAAAATATATTGCCGACGTTTTTGGCGAAAATTGGCAAGACGAATATTACGTTTGGGATTGCGCCGCGGGAACGGGAAATTTACTCGCGGGTTTAACAAACAAATACAATATTTACGCCTCTACTTTGGACAAAGCCGACGTCGACGTTATGCAAGACAGAATAGACAACGGAGCGAATTTATTGAAAGAACATTGTTTTCAGTTTGATTTTTTGAACGACGATTTTGAAAAATTGCCGCTGGATTTGTTGAAAATAATTAAAAATACTCCTGAAAAACTTATTATTTATATAAATCCGCCGTATGCGGAAACAATGTCTTATGGAGAAAAACATAAAGCAGGATTAAATAAATCAGTAATTAACGATAAATATAAGACACTAATGGGAAATTGCGCAAACCGAGAAATTTTCGTACAGTTTTTTACGCGAATTTATATGGAAATACAACGTTGTAAAATTGCAAATTTTGCAAAGTTGAAAGCGCTATGCGCTCCCAACTTTGTTAATTTTAGGGAAAATTTTCAAGCAAAGTTAGAAAAACTTTTTGTTATTCCAGCCGATACCTTTGATAATGTGAAGGGGCAATTTCCTATTGGATTTCACATTTGGGATACCGATAAAAAAAAGAATTTTAGAAAAATTACCGCCGATGTTTTTAATAAAAATGGAAAATTTATTGGTCGAAAATCTTTTTGTTCTTACGACGCTGAAAAATTTATTAACGAATGGATTATTACCACCCGCGATAGAAACAATGCAATAAATTTAGGATTTATTTCGTGTTTAGGAAATGATTTTCAAACACAAAAAATAGTTTTTGTGATGAACGAAAAGACGCAGATGGCTTCGCCCCGCGGCAGTTGGATAACAAATAAAAATTTGAAAGAAGTTTGTGTTTATTTTGCCGTTAGACACAATATTGAACCGACTTGGTTAAACGACCGCGACCAGTTTCTTTTTCCAAATAATAAATGGAAAAAAGATATTGAATTTCAAAACGATTGTTTAGCGTTTACTTTGTTTCACGGGAGTAACAATATTTCTTCAAAACACGGCGTAAATCATTGGATTCCGTTTTTTGAAAACGAAGTAAACGCGCAAAATAGATTTGAAAGTCATTTTTTATTGAGTTTTATGAATGGAAAAATAATTCCAAACGGATTCTCAAATTTATTTGAACAAGAAGAAAATAAAATGTCCGCGCTTGAATTTTCTCCCGAAGCAACAGCGGTTTTTGACGCGGGCAGGGAACTTTGGAAATATTATCATTCAAAACCCAAAGTAAACGTGAATGCAAGTTTTTACGATATTCGCGAATATTTTCAAGGAAGAAACGAAGCGGGCAGAATGAACAGCAAAAGCGAAGACGCGCAATATATCGAACTTATAACAAATTTACGCGAAAAAATGAAAATTTTAGCAAAAAAAATCGAGCCGAAAGTTTATGAGTACGAGTTTTTGCGGGAGTGAAGTGAAAGGAATTCTCTTCTTTAATTCATAATACTATTTTCCCAAAACAACCATAGCGTTTACACTCAATTATTAAAAATCATCCCCAGCGAAAACACGGGGAATATGTTATTGTTTATTTCGCAAGTGTTAAATTTTTTGCCCGTGCCTTTTGACGAACTTTATGCGGATTCAAAAGATTTTTACGGTTTAGGATTTTGGTACGAAACAGCGGTAAAAGTAGACAGAAAAAACGCCGCTAATTTGAAAAGAAAAACATAGTTTTTACCACAGAATATGGATTTGTTTATTCGTATTCGACGACAGAAGGAAAAGGTGCGCGCTCGCCTTTTCCTTTTGTTTGTGTAAAAGAAAGGGGGAGTTTATGATTGAATTTAACGCAAAAAATTTTCAAAAGCAAATACGGCAAATACCTTTTTTGTCAAATTCTCAAAAATTTGTAAAACAGGTAAGTAAAAGTTTTGTTAATAATTTCGCTTTCGATATGAAAGCAAAAAGCATAAACGCCGCGTGGAAAGATATACACGTAAAAAGCAAACGCAACTTTAAGCCGTCAAACAGTTTTACGGTTATTAGAAGCGACGGCACAAAACCCGCAATAGTCGCCTTGACCGCCGACACTCACGCGGGAGAAATGCCGCCGTCGGAACGCAAAAAAAGGTATATATTAAATAGAATTACGGGGGGAGTTCGTTATCCCGCAGGCACGTGGTTTTTGCGCAAAGAATACAGAGACAAAAAGCGGCAAAGTTTTACTTCGTGGCAAAAAAAACGCGATTTGGTATATAGCGGAACGCAATTTATAGCGGGTCACCGCGCTTTAACGGACAACGCAAACGCGCAAATTTCAAACAGTTTTATGCGTACCGACAAAGGCGCGTGGTCAAGCGACAGGGGAAATTACGGGAAAACGCCTAAAAACCGTTTGCGGCAATTCCCGTTTGTCGCGGCAAAAAGGAAAAAAGCCGTTTATTTTGACAACGACGCCCGCGATATTTTGGAAAAAGCGTATAAAAAAAGCGCGGCGAAAAAGCAGGAATTTTTTAACGAAGCCGTACAACACGCATTAAAAAAATAAATTTTGTTTTTTCCCTTTTTTTTGAAAAACAATAACAATAATTAAAAAAACAAATTAAATAAAACTTTTCTTTTTTTTTATTTATTTTCTTTACGGTACTTAAAATAAAGGAAAGGTTTTTTTATGAACTCTGAACAGTTGATTAAAATAATTGAAATCGACCGACGTTTGATGTTAGCGGAATTTGAACATTTGGCGGAAATTGCGAAACGCGACCGCGAAATTATAGAACGTACATTGCCGCCTGAACTCGTTGAAGAATTAGGAGAAGTTTACAACTTAAAAGAAAGGTTAGAATTATGATTTTTACCAAAAAATTTAAAAACAAGTTAATAGTTAATGTTTTCGGAGATATTGACTGCGGCTTGTTTCACGATTTCGACAAAGAAGAAGCGGGGCGAATTTTGGATTATTCGACCGATACGGAAATTACCGAAATAGAGTTGCGCCTTGACACTTGCGGGGGGAACGTCGTATCGGCTTTTGCGGTGGCAAACGCTATAAAAGCGTTTCCGAAAGCGCAAAAGACGGCTTACGTTTTGGGGTCTTGTATGTCTGCGGGCGTCCCGCTTTTGCTCTCTTGCGATAAGCGCGTAGGCGGGGAAAACGCATTTTTTATGATTCACGCCGTAAGTTCGTGGGCGTTTGGCAATAGCGCGGCGTTAAATAAAACCGTTGAGGACTTAAAAGTTTATGATACGGCGATGTTTGACGAAATAAAAAAAGCGGCGAAAGTTGGCGAAAAGGAACTTTTGGATTTGTGGGAGAACGAAACGATATTTAACACAGCCGACGCGCTTAAATACGGTTTTATTACCGAAGTTGCAAAATCGGATTTATTGACTTTGGCGGCTTATTCGCCGTTTTCAAAAATATTAAACGCAAACAAAGAATTGACCGCGCAAGTAGAAGAATTGACCGCGCAAGTCGCCGCGTTTTCGGCGATTAAAGACGACGGCGAAAAAACGGAAACGGAAACGGAAACGAATTTTGAGGCGATTATTCAAGAAATCGACAAAAAAATAGCGGCGAATACGCACGAAATAGTTGCGTTAAAATTGCAATTTAGAAACGCGGACAACCCGACAATTCCGACTTTTACGGGAACGCAAGACGAAAAACAACAGAAAAAAACGGACAAAACCGACTTAAAAAGAATTTTGGGTATATACAAATAAAAACTAATGAAAGGAGTTTTTACCAATGGAAAAGAAACAGGTACTTGCTTTTTCATCGAGACAACAGACGGACACGGAAACGCTTAAATTGACCGCCGCGCAAATTGCCGAATTAGGCGACGGACTTAAAAGCGGAACGTTTATAACGCAGATTTCGGACAACAACCGCGCCGTATATGCGTTAAGTAAAACGGTAAAAGAAAATTTGCGAATCGACGGGATTATTGCGTTTGACATCGCAAAAGCGGATTTGAAGGAAGGCGAAATTTTGGTACATCGGGTATCGAAAGGGATAATTTACAAGTCGGTAATAGAAGCGGCAAACGACGTAGTTATTAGCGATTTGGCGGACGGAAATACGACGTATAAAACCTTGCTTGAAAAACAGGGTTTTGAAATTGTAAACAGTTTTACGGCGAATTAGAAAGGAATTTTGAAAAATGGACGATAAAATTATTAAAAACGAAAGCGGCTCGCTTTTAGTCGATTACATAGAAAGCCAGCCCGAAGTATTGCAGGACGGACTTTTGGCGGATTTTGTAACCGACGCGGAAAGTTTTTTTCTTGGCGATAAAGTGTATATTGACCGCATAAGCGCGGACGCGGGAAGAGCGAAAGCGAAAGCGAAAAACGGAAAACCCGATTATTTGTTGCCGAAAGGAATAATTGACGTTGAATTTGAAGCGCCTAAATATTCGCTTTCAATGCCTTTTAATTTGGATTTTGGCAAAAACAGGCGAATTATCGGCTCGTCGGCAACCGACGAAATAAACAAACAGGCGCAACTGTTAATTATGGTAAAAAACAATTTGCGGCTTATGTTAAACAGGGCGAAACGCGGCGCGATGAAACAGGCGGCGGATTTGTATCAATACGGCAAAGTTAAATTCAGCGAAGACGACAAAACTCTTGACGACGCGGATTTTGGATTTGACGCCGCACTTTTCGCCTCGCCCGTAAACGCGCAAAGATGGGTAAATAAAGACGGCACGGTAAACGAAAAAGCCGACCCGATAAGCGATATTCAAAACCGTATAAATTTAATAAACGAAAAAAGTTGTGTTTCGCAATTCGACGTAATTTTTGACGGCACCGCGTTAAAAGGTTTTATCGGTAACCCGACAGTTAAAACTTTCGCGGACAAAAACGGAATAAATTTGTCGAATTTTGAATTTCAAGAACGCAAACCTAACGGTTTGGCGAAAGTCGGGAGTTATTTTTTCGGCGGCGACAAAGTGGATATTTATACCTTTTCGGGGAGTTTCACCGACGATGACGGAAAAGCGAAAAAATACCTTGACGACGGTCGCGTTATCGTAAAAGCAAGGTACGGGAGCGGCGGAAAGTATAAAGTTTATTTTGCGGGAATCGAAAAAACGGGAACTTTGCCCGACGAACTTAAAAATATAGTTCCAAACGGCGAATTGACCATTTTTGGCGACAATAAGGCGGTCGACGTATATTTTTATACCAAAGAAGAGGACGACGGCGTACAGTTAAAAATGGTGTCACGCCCCGTAGTCGCGGCTGTTTCTGTAAATACTCACGGCGCGTTTTTGGTAAAAGCCGAATAATAAGGGGGAAATATGGCGCACAAACAAGAACGAATAAGCGACGTTGTAGAACGAATAAACGCGGCGGCGGAAGACGACCCCGAACTTGCGGAAATTGCGAAAATTCCCCAAAAAGAATATTCGCAAAATTCGCGGGAAAAGACGCTAAAACTTAAAGAAAGCGTTTTTTTTAACGGCAAATTCTACAAAGCGGGAACGGATATTTCGCAGTTTGACGATGAAACAAAAGCGGCTTTTGCGCCGCACTGCGAAAGCGCGTAAAATGGACTTAAACGAATTAGCGGCGAAGGATAACGCGAAACTTCTCGAATATGCGGGGAGTTTCGTCGTTTTATCAAAACCGTACGCGCCTTATCGGCTCGTGTCGGTAAAAGCGTTTACTCGCGATATTTCGCAACACATCGACGCGCAAAGCGGTTTTTCACTCGGAATACGGCAAATTAGCGCGGTAATATCTTTTTCAAGTTTGGACGAGGTAAATTTTGAATATAAAACGCCAAGCGGCGAATATACTTTAACGGGCGACAAAATAAGAATTTCGCGACAAGGCGAATTAAAAGAATTTGAAATAATAGAAAGCCGCCCCGATATGCAATTTGGAAATTTTACGGTAATTTGCGACGTTTGCGGACAGCGGCAAAATCAAAATGATGTAAATATCGGAAAAAACGGGAAATTTGGGATAGTGAATAATGATATTATTAACGAAATACGAAAAAAACATTGAACGTTTGGCGGCTGTTTGCCTTTGCGCTTTTGAACGCGCAAAAAACACGTATTTGCCGATTAGCGCGGATTTGGCGCGTTGTAATACTTTTTTTCAAAACGACGAATTAAATTTGTACGTTAATTGGTATAAGCCGCTTGAACTGCAAGAACTCAACGCTATAATTATAAATACGGGGAATATTGATTTTACTAATACCTTGCTTGACGACGGCAAACAAACGGCGCGGGCAAATTATACTATTGCACTCGTCGCAAAAAGCGAAAACACAAACGAAACGATTAAAACCTTGCTTTTTGCGTCGCGAATTTTACGCGAAAAGTTAATTGTTATTCCAAATAGTTTTTTTGAATGCGACGAAAAAGAAATTACAGGTATAAATTTTGACGACGCGGCTTTTTCGCAGGGAACGGACAATGTCGCTATTGCTACTTTGGCTTTTACTGTTTCGACCGTAGAAGTCATAACCGATTTTGATACTGAACTAACAGGCGTAAAAGGTTTTAACGGAAAAGTAAAAGATACGGAAATTAGAATTTTGGACGGGAAAGCGATGTTTTTGAAATCGAGCGCGGGACTTTCGGATTTTACGGAAACGGACGGCGCAAATGTTTAATTTTCTTAAAAAAAACAATAAAAAATATTCCAAAACTTTACTTTCGGGAATTTTGGAACTGTTGCAGGCAAACGGTCGCGTATCTTTGCAAAATATACTTGAAAAAGGAATATTCGCCGAAATTAACCGCGAAAATTCAATAAAACTTTCCAAATATTTATACAAAACTAACGAATACGCGCAGGGAATAGTCGACCGCTACGTAGGAAAAATTGTTAATACGGGGTTTACCTGTTCGCCAATGCCCGAAAGAACGATATTGAACGAAATAGAACAGAAAATCATAGATTTGGCGGCGGACAAAATAGAAGCGATTTTTAAAGTTTGGCAAAATACCCCTGAAAAAGTATCATATCGTAAAAAGTGGAATTTCGGCGAATTGCAACGCATAACATTACGCGAAAGTTTGATTTTGGGCGACGTTTTAATTGTTGTATTAAAAGACAAAAAAGGTTTTCCTTGCGTTGAAATAATAGGCGGCGACCGCGTAAAAAATACAATAAATTCAAGTAAAAATTGCGTTTGCGGGGTCGAGGTAGACGAAAACACGGGCGAAGAATTAGGGTATTGGGTAATAAAAGACGACGGCGAAAGCGGCTACGTCGAAGCGTACGGCAAAAGCGGTCGTCGTCAGTCGTGGCTTTTGAAAGCAAACGACAGCACAGCCGAAAGCGTGCGCGGCGTGCCTTTTTTAGAAGTAATAATGCGCAGTTTGCACGAATTAGACGATTCGCTCGCGGCTGAACAGCGGGCAATGCTTATAAATTCGCTTTTAGTTTTAACGCACACAAGAGCGGCGGAACAGAGCGCGGCGGATAATGTTACAGCGGAAAAACTTATTGAAAATTTGGGAAAATTTACGAAAAAAACGATAAGCGACGAGCCAAACGGACAACCAAAAACCGACGGAAATAATTTTACGATAACGGAACCGCGAAAAGGTTTTGTTTTGGCGAATATGGGCGCGGGGGAAGACGTTAAAAGCCACGACAGCAAAAGACCTAATTTAGACGTCGCTAATTTTATTATGGAATGCGTAAAAACCGCGAGCCGCGCAAAAGGAATTCCGCCTGAAGTTTTTCTAATGGAATATAATACAAGTTACAGCGCGAGTACCGCCGCTAAAATTGACTTTTACGAGTTGCAAAGATTAGAAGCGAGCCGCATAATTACGTGGTTATGCAATCCGATTTACAGGGAATTTTTACTTGCTGTTTCGGAAACCGTAGAAATGCCGAAATATCGGGAAGCGGTTACAAGCGGCGACTGGATTATTACGGGCGCGTGGGAAAATGCGATTTGGAACGGGTTACAATATCGTCAAGTCGATTTGCGCAATGCGCGAGGTTTGGAAATTGCGGCGGCTAACGGATGGATGACAAACAAGCAAATCGCGGAAATATACTACGGTTCAAATTTTACGGCGAACGTCAGAAAAGTATTTGCGGAACGCGAAATGTTAAAAAAAATAAACGTCGAAGTGGAAGATTTTTTATTCGCCGACGAAACGGACGAAACTACTAAAAAACAAAAAGACGGGAATTTTTACGAAACCGACACTTTTGACGGCATAACTACGAAAGCGGGCAAATAAAATGAAAGCCGCGCCGAAAGAAATAGTAACCGCTTGTATAAACGCGGCTTTTTCGATTATTGAAAATACATCTTTTAGTATTTCGGACGGCTTGATTTCTACTATGGTAAAAAAACAGGATATAGTGGGAGTTTTCGACGTTTTAACGTTGTATTTGTCGCAACTTTCGACGGACGAGCGAACGGCTTTCGCGCCGAAAATAGAAGAGTTAAACGACGGTTTGGAAAACGTTTTTTTATCGGGCGAAGTCGAAACTTACAGCAAAGGAAACGGACAAACGAAACAAGGCGTTTCGCGTTTGCCTTTCGATAAAATATTAAAAGCGAAAAAGAAAATGGAAAAAATACAGGAAAAGGTCTCGGTTCAAAGTTTTACAAAAAGTTTTTACGGATAAATCAAACGTAAATTTTTTATAAAAAATTTTGTTTTTTATGTTTTTATGTTTTGAAATGTATTATATTTATAGTGTGAGTTAAAAGAAAATTAAAAAAGGGGGAATTATGGATTTATTTACTTTGGCGATAGGTTTATATATTGCGAATAGAGACGATATAAAAGAATGGGTTGAAAAAGTTAAAGCGGAAGAAAACAGACCCAAAACCGAATGGGAAAAGAAGGTGGCGCACGCATTTAGTTAAAAAAAACTTATCCGGCGCTTTTTTTGAAAGGGGAATTATAATGCCTAATAATTTATTTTATAGAACGTCCGCGCTTGACGCTGAATGCGGTCGTTTGGGCGACGGCGGAAATCTTTTTGCTGACCTTTTTGACTTTCTTACTAATAAAAACGGCGCGTTTGATAAATCCAACGAAAAACACGCTGTAAAAATGATGAATTTAACTATGCGCGAAATCGAAAAGAACGCTAATAAAACTTTTGACAACCGTACCGAATGGGAAAAGAAGGTCGCGTATGCCTTCAGTTAAATCTTCGGTAGAATTAGCGATAAACACAACGGGAAACGCTATTTCAGGAGTGGCTAACCTTAACGCTAACTTTCAAAGAACATTTAATTCGCTTGATAATATAAATAATTCCGTAAAAATTATAAACGGGAATTTAGCAACTTTGCCACAACCTACTAAAATTTTCGCGCAAAACGCTATTAACGCGACGGTCGGAATTAACGCCTTATTAGGAGTCGTCCAAAAAGTTGCACCCGCTATAATGAACGCGGCAAACGCGGCTAACGTTTTAGAAGCAAACATTAACAAGGCGGCTTTATCTAATTTGAATTTTGTAAAAACGTCTCCTTTGGGATATGGAAATTTGGAGCAAAACGTAACGCGATTCGGAAACGAAGCGATAAGCGCGGCGATGAAAGCGGGCGACGGCATAGAAAACGTGCTAAATTCCGTGTCGGCTTTGTCTAAAAGCGGTTTGTCTCAAACGGTATCTTTTAGCGTTTATTCGGATATTAGCAATTTCGCGAAAGGTTTTCAAACTTCCACCGAACAAATTACTAATTTATACGGCGGCTTGAATCAATTAAAAGGGGTCGACGTTTCAAATTTGGACACAATGAAAAACGCGATGAACGGCATAAATTTTGCGATGAACGCAAGTAAAATAACTATCGACGAATACGCTAATATGCTAAAAAACAACGCGCCTCAATTTAACGCTTTCGGTTTTGGCGTTAACGATATAAACAAAATGATTTTACATTTGGCGGACAGCGGCTTTTCGGGAAATAATATAATACAAAACATAGAGCAAATAAATAAGGCGATGATAAAAGCGCAAAAGACGGGCAAAAGCGTAGAACTCAACGGCGAGGCGTTACTTGCATATAATCATTTATTAAATTCCACGCAGTCGAATATTGAACAGATAAACAAAAATTTACGACTTGCGCAGGCAAACGACTACATAGGCAAAATCGCCGCGCAAATATCAAAAACAAATTCGGACAGAATAGGCGTTTTGTTTAATAGAATAAAAGCGGTCGGCGCGGTATTTTTGGCTGTTTTTGTGCCGATAGTGGCGTTTGCGCTTGATATAATAGAACCGTTTTTTAATTTGGCTGTAAATTTATTCAAACCTGTAAAGTGGCTACTCGGACTTATAAGCGAAAATTTTGAAATGCTTATTCCTGCTCTTGCTACTATTGTTGCGCTTGTTGCGCCGTTTGCTTTGCCTTTTATTTTAGTTGTCGCGGCTGTGCGTTTAATTGCGGGATTTGTAGAAGAAATAAATAAAATGATTGACGAGGGCAACGCATTAGGTTATATTTTAGCGGGCATATTCGGAACCGCGGCGGTCGCGGCGGGAGNTATTTTAGCGCGTCAGGTTTTATCAAACGGCGCGGCTTTTATCAGCAACGCTTTAGCGGGAATAAAAAATATGCTGGAAACCAATTATTTGGGTTTGCTTATAAAACAAAATGCTATGTTGCTCGCCCGCATTGGCTTAATTGCACTTGCGGGGTCGCTTGTCGCAATGGGAGTGTACGGCTTAATAGAAGCGATAAAAGCGGGCGACGTTTTTACTGGCGTATTGTCGGGTATTGCGTTAATTTTGGGCGTAATAATGATAATAATGTTAGCGATGGGCGTAATAAATCCGTTTGCGTGGATTGGCGTAGTTATTGCGGGAGTTGTCGCGCTTGTCGCGCTTTTTAACAGATTACGCGGAAAAGCCACGCCGCCGAACGCCACACTCGACGCGCCCGATTTGCCCGAAAATCCGCTTGATAAATACCTGAAAGGTTTTGGCTTAAAAATGCCGAATATGCCGAATATGCCCGACCTTTCGGAAAATTCAAACAGCCGCGCAAATTCGACCGTCGCAAGCGGCGGGTCGTCGAAAATAACAATACACGAAATCCGCATATTTTTAGACCGTAATTTGTCCGCAGTGGCAAACAGCGGCGAGCGTTCAAGCGGCGGACTTTTGACCTTGAATGTTAAAGATTAAAAAAATAATTTCAAATCAACAAAAAAAGATATTTTTCCCTTGACTTTTATTGCGTACATATAGTATTTTATATGTATGATAAGTTATAAAACGCTTATCAAGTAGAAACACCAAAAACTTTAATGTCCTACGGACAAGGAGAACCTTTATGAAAAAATTTGCCGAACGAACGGCTGATTTGTTGTTTGATTTTGCGAGATTTATCGCCGCGACCGTTATTATTGGTCGTGTTTTTGTTAGTTTAGACGTAGCCAAAATCACAAATGCGGATTTTGTTTTAGCGATTTCGCTTTTTTCGGTCGCGTTATTGTTTGGGTACGTATTTGATTTTCTTTCAGTGAAAAGGGGGCAAAAATGAGTTTTATACTTATGCTTACAATTATGCTTATTTCTATTCTTACTATTGGCACGGTATTTACCGTTTTTGGCGATAGAATGTTGAAACAGGCATAAAAGAACAGCGAGGCGGGNATAATTCCCCGCCTCGCTACTTTTTAAGTTAAACAAAATTAAAATAATAGCGTGAAATATCCGCCCGCCGCGCTTGTAATTCCTTGTCAAAGTTAGTGGTGTTTCTGCGATAATCTTTTTTACGGCGTTGGTGGGCTTTTTTTTTCTACAAATACGACAAATCAAATATAAAAATTCCCCCGCGCTTACCCTTTCCCGAAATTTTACGCATAATATATAATTTATTAGTTTTTTACGTATCGCAAAGTCCGCTTGCGAAGCGGTTTTTGTAGTTTTTGTATTTTGTCGGAAATATTTTTTGTAAAAATGGTGATTTCCCTTGTTTTTTCAAGCGGCGAAATGGTATTTTATTGGTATGATATTTGCGATGTAGCGGATATTTGAAACAGTGCCAAACGGCACAGAAAGATAGGTTTTTTTTATGAAAAACAAATACAAAGAGTTTTCAAAAGAGTTCGGGCATTTTTTGCTTGATATGTGTAAAATTATTTTCGCGGGAGTTGTTATAGAAAGAGCGTTAAACGGCTTTTCTGGCGATAATAATATCGTAGTATTATTAGGTATCATTGGCGCAATACTTACGTTTTTATCGGGTTTTGTTTTTATATTTTTGTCGGCGGGAGAAGAAAGGGGGGCAAAATGAGTTTAATTACAGTTATATATGGCACTATTATTCCTATTTTGTTGATTGGTACTATTTTTATAATAGTCGGCAATAGAGTGTCAAAAGCCGCGTGAAATAGGAGTAATATGATAACGGTAGATTTTAATGATTTTTGTGTTTTTTTACAGTCGGCGCGTATCATTCCTACAATGAGCCGCGCCGCTCTTAAAAATATTTTTGATTATTTGCGCAAGGACGGTAATTTTTACGGACTTTCCGAAATAGTAGAAAATTGGAATTTTGAAGAAACGCGCAAAGAAGACGTTTCGGGTAATTGGACGGAATTTTTAGAAAATAAAAAACAATGCGGTTGCTGGTATTTTGAAACGTGGAACGGTATCGTTTGGCAAAATAACAATAAAGAATGGGTTCACAGAGGGAAAATCTTAAACAACGCGCAGCGCCGCGCCGAAAAGCGCAAGGAATTACAAGAGCAATACGCGCAAAAAACAGAAGCAAGTAAAAATATTTAAATTTGTCTTAAATACTACAAATTTACGTTTCCCAAAAACAATAACAATAA
>WRFX01000056.1 GCA_009787445.1 Chitinivibrionia bacterium
CTTTTTTCTAAACGATGAATTTCCCCCCCCCCCGCTACTCAAACTCCGTGCCAAACCGTGTTGAAAAACGTTTCTTTTTAAAAATATTTTTCATAATTTTTTGCTGTTTTGCTTTTTCGGCAAAAGCGGACGTTTTAGAAGAAGAGATTTACACTATTTTCGATATTGAAAGCATTGTTTCGGCGGATTCACTAAAAATGGAAATAAAATTTCCGCGAGGAGTTTTCACCAGCGATTTAAAACTAATAAGGGACTTGGTATACAAAGGAAATATAGCGGGACAAGACGTTTTATTGCGCTTGCGTTACAGCAAAAAATTTATGGAATGGGAAGAACCGTACGATATTCCCGACAATATTTCGGATTGTCAAATAGAAATAACAAATTCTCTGCAAGTAGGAAAATTATTAAAACCAACTTTTACTTACGGCAGTCCAAAACAAGAAGCGCAAAATTTTGCGTCTGTTGAAACTAACGCAAAAAGCGAGAAAAAAGAACAATTAAGAAACGATATGAACGAATTTTCGCAAAGAAACGACAACAAAATAGTATTTAATTCCGCCGATATTAGCGAAACGTCGTATAAAGAACCGCAAAAAATGCAAAAACCGCAAAAAGAAAAAGTTGAAGATTGTTACAAATTGTTATTTATAGGAGCGCGCGTCGGAGTATCGTTAGGAAGTGATTATGATTATTATAGTTGGAATTATAACGATTATTATGTCTGGAATTTGAGCGACGATGATAATTTATGGCTTTCTGAAACCGACGACGTGCTTTCAAAAGCCAATTCTTTTGATGTTGCGCCTTTTGTTAACGTTCAGTTGGCAGAAAATTTCGCTATACAAACCGAAGCGATATTTACTTCGTATAATTATCTTTTCTATGAAGATAAAGGAGTTACGCACACAAAATACACGCTGTCAAAAAGTATGATTATTATACCAGTTTTATTAAACGTGACAATAGGACAAAAAAGAGTTGTGAAAATTTTTGCGGGTCCACATTTTAACATAGTTCCCGAAATTTGGATGTGGAAATGGAAAAGAACTGACAGTGAAGTATATGACGTTACCTACAAAATGAGCAGTCAAACTTTTAAGGAAAATTACGGAGAATTTTACAACGCTCCAGTGGGGTTTACTTGGGGAATAAGCGCGGGTTACCGCGTATTTTTAGACGCGAGATGGTCGTTTGATTTTGGTGGCGGAACAAATTTTCCTGTGGTTACGAGTATCGATTCAGAAATGGAATATACAAGACGTTTCAGATTTTCATTGTCGGTCGGTTTTGAGATAGGGACTATAAATAGAAAGTGGTAAAATTTCGTGAAAAAAAAGCGACCCGCACGTTTGGGAGCCGCCTTTTTTGTAAATAGCAATTTAATTTCTATTAAGTGCGTTCAAATCTTTATACGCGACTTGCAAACGGTCTACAACGCTTTCTTCAACTTTACGAAGCCATACGCGAGGGTCGTAATATTTTTTGTTCGGCTTGTCTTCGCCTTCGGGATTGCCGAGTTGTCCTTGCAAATAACCTTCGTTCGCCTTGTAGAAGTGTAAAATTCCTTCCCACGCAGCCCATTGCGTATCGGTGTCGATATTCATTTTTATAACGCCGTAGTTTAAACTTTCCGCAATTTTTTCGGGTTCGCTTCCGCTTCCGCCGTGAAAAACGAAATTAACGGGATTTGTCCCTGCCGCAAGTCCGAGTTTCTGCTCGATAAATTTCTGCGACCTGTCAAGAATTTTCGGTTCAAGAATAACGTTGCCCGGTTTATAAACTCCGTGAACATTACCGAAACTCGCCGCGATAGTGAAATTCGGCGAAACCTTGCTTAACTCTTCGTAAGCGTAACAAACGTCTTCGGGACGGGTATAAAGTTCGTCTTTTGATTTGTGAGAATTATCCACGCCGTCTTCTTCGCCGCCCGTAATTCCGAGTTCGATTTCCAAAGTCATTCCCATTTTTGCCATTCTTGCCAAACGCGCTTTGCAAATTTCAATGTTTTCTTTAAGCGGCTCTTCGGACATATCCAACATATGCGACGAAAATAACGGTTTTTTTGTCGCCGCAAAATGCTTTTCGCTTTCGTCGATAAGTCCGTCGACCCACGGAAGCAATTTTTTCGCGCAGTGGTCGGTGTGAAGAATAACGATAACGCCATACGCTTCGGCAAGTACCTGAACGTGTTTTGCGCCCGCGACGCATCCTAAAACCGCTTCTTTTTGGTCGCCGAGTTTTAGCGATTTTCCAGCGTTAAACGCCGCGCCGCCGTTAGAAAATTGAATAATAATAGGCGAATTTGCCTTTTTTGCCGCTTCCATAGCCGCGTTGATGGAATTGCTTCCTACGACGTTCATAGCGGGGATTGCAAATTTTTCTTTTCTTGCGATTGCAAACACTTTACGAACGTCGTCTCCGTAAATAACGCCCGGTTTTACTTCGTTGAAAATTCCCATAAAAGATGTCTCCTTAAATTTTAAATTAAACAATAAAAACTCAATAAAGGTAAAATACTATTTGGCGCGTAGTTTTTACCTTTTTTTGTGATTTTTTAGTGATTTAACTTTTTGTTTGACTTTCATTATTTCTTTTTGTTGATAATAAAACTAAGTCCGCCTCCCCACAAAAATCTTGCTTTAAACTCGTTATCGGATTGATAATCATTATACTTATCGTTTCCATAACCTAAATACAACTTGGCGTGAAGGTCGAGAAAAATAAAGCGATAGCCGAGCATTATGCGAATATCGGGACCGCCAAATAAATTTTCGGTAATTTTTTCTAAACCTTGTGTGGCTTCATATCTCCAATATCCTAACTCAATTCCCGGAACAAATTTAAAAAATTCCACATCGGGCATAGCGGGAGTGAAAAAAGATATAACGGGCGCGGCAAAAACGCCTCCTCCTCCGCCGCTTAAATAACCTGCCGGAGGAATTTCACCACCGAATTTAAGGTCTCTGCTATAACCGCCTATCCCCGTAAGAAGATATTTGTCTTTTTTAATTACTCCGAACTCAAATTCCATTCCGCTGCCGAAATAAGAAAAGAAACGATGTTCTGTACTATAGGAACCTTGCCATCTGTGCGCGAAAAATATTTGATTTTTATTTTCCGCATTCGATTTGTTAATCGTCGAATTTTGCTCTTGTCCGTAAATGAACAAACAAAACGCGAATAAAATCGCGATAACTTTTTTAATCATAAATAAACTCCTTTGTTTAATGAATTAAAAAATTTAAATATAATATTTTTGCCGATAATTGTGTGGAATTTTTACTGTTTTCAGATGAATAATTTGAAATTTTGTTACTTTTATATATATAAATCTCAATAATAAAAAAAGGGACTCAAAAACTTGAGTCCCCGATATTTGTCGAATTATTGCTCGTTTTTCTTGTCGTTTTTGAAAAATTTGCTTGCTATCGTCAGCGTAAAAACTCCGTCGGCAACACCTGCAACGGTAGTTTCCATACACATAAAGTCCCTGCTGTTATCGAAAAATACGCCTTCGCTCGTATTAAACTTATACGTGCGTTCCGCTTCGGGGTCAAAACCGAAATAAATTTTGTATTTTTCCCAACTCATTCTGTCGCCGGGACCTTCCGAAATAGCGCCTTCGGGAAAATAATGCGCTTGAAGTCCAAAAATCTGCGAGTTCGGCGAAGTTATGGTTTTTCCTTTAAGACGCGGGTCTTCCGTCGCGACAAAACATAATCCCCAGTTATTATAACCGAGCAAATAATCAAACATATTTCTGCCCAACTCTTCGTATCTTCTGTCGCCCGTAACGAGTTGAAATTCCATCGCCTGCGCGCCTACCGCAATATAAGAATACAATCCGCCCCAAACGTATTTCATAGGAAGCCCCCAAATATTTCCGGGTCTGCGACCGCTCGCCAAAAATCCGTCCAAATCGGCGTACAAATCGTTTTTGGCTATCGGATACCATTCCGAAACAAGCATATGCGCGGGCATATTTACCGATTCCCAAGCGCGCCAGCCGGCTGTTTTGGCTAAATTTTGATACTTTATCGATTCGTTTTTGTAAAATTCGTCGCCTGTCAATCTGTAAAGTTCAGCCGCCGCCAATTCCAAATTATCGTTTACGGTTCCGTCGCCGTAAAAGGTGTTTACTTCGTCGTCAAGAGCCGCCATCGCGACTGCGTCTTTTGAAGTCGCCCGTCTAAAAATAAGTTTCGCTTTGTTTTCGTATCTTTTTGAAATGTCGTTTTTGCCCAAACGCTTAAAAATATTCGCTCCCAATGCCAAACTTGCCGCAGTGTATCCCATTTGGTGCGGAGAAAGCGCCGAAAGCGAAGGACGTTCGCCGTTTAGTTTGTCGTTTTCGGGCAAACGGTAACCGACGTTGTGGTCTTTGGAATCGCCTATCATAATAATAAATTCGTTGGTGTCTTTGTCGCTCATAGACCGCATAAGCCAATCCAAACCCCATTTCGCTTCGTCTATTAAGTCGTTATATTCGGTTTTGCTGTAATTAAACATCGTGTCAAAAATTTCGGGATAAAAATCGTAAGAACGAAGCAAAAAGTACGTCGCGTATCCTATCGTAAGCGAAAATTTAAGATAGTCGCCCGCGTCGTGCCAACCGCCGAATCCGTCCATTTTTTTGCCCGATTTCGATTCGTGCCAAGAGCCGTTGTCAATGCCTTTTCTGTGATGAACGGGACAAGATACGTCTTTATCGTGGCAAAGTCCGTGAACAATAGCGTCGGGAGAACCGCAACGAGCCATTCGCAACCAAAGAATAGGTTTTTTCACAAGCCAAGAATACGGGTCGTCGGAAATGGGAATTATGCCGGGCTCCGTTCCTTCGGTAATAAATTTGTATGTTCCAATTTCTTTAAGCGACGAAAAATCCACGACATAATTATACGGCAAAGGCATATGTCCCGATATTCCGCCGATGGAACCGTCGAGACGACCGCGCATAACAACTTCGTCCGTTTCTTCGTTTACAATGCTCCAATCTTTGCCCGCGATGTCGCGTTCCGCCATTATAACCATTCTTTTTTGACGGTCTGGCGTATAACCGAGCAAATTGTATCTCAAATAAACTCCGCCGTCAGTCGATTTTTTTGGAGACGTCGAAGCCGCCGTTTCGGAATCGTTTTTACAGCCCGTCAAAATCGTCGCAAGTAAAATCGCGATTGTTATAAATAATTTTCTCATCGTTTTACTCCTCTACTTTCCACCAAAAATTGTGTTTGCCAAAGTCATAAGATAAATATTTTGAGCCGCCCCGCTCGGCATTGCCCCCATCGTTACAAAGTCGTCCTGATAATCGTAAAAAACGACTCCCGGCGTATTAAACGGATAACAATAATTTATGCGAACGTCGTATTTAATCCATATACTTTGCTCGGAATGCGTTTCTCTGTCGCAAGGACCGTTTGCCACTACGCCTTCGGGAAAATATTTCGTTTGAAGTCGATAAATCGGGAGGTTATACTTTTTTACGCTTTCGGGAATTCCTTTAAGCGTGGTAAAACTTACGCCCCAATTATTAAGTCCGAAAGTGTAGTTTAAAACGTCCAAAACTAAACCGCCGTATGTTTTGTCGTTAAATAATTTTACGTAATTTCCCGCGCCGATTCCTATAACAAAAGAACTATACAAAAGCGTGCTGTTGTATTCCATAGGAAGTTTCCAAACGTTGTTTGCTCCGCGCTGATTGCTCAAAAAGCCGCTTAAGTCGTCGGTCGCGAGTTTTTTCGCGTTTGGATGTTTGTCGGCAATAAGCGATTGAGCGATTACGTTTTGCGTTTCCCATCCAGACCAATAAGCGGCGGGCAAACCGTCCGAAAACGATTTTGCGCGGGTAAGATATTTTTCGTCTTTTGTCAAATTATAAAGTTGCGCGGCAGCCATAAGCAAATTGTCCTTGTCGGATTCGTCGGAATAAAGCGCCCATCCGTCTTTTTCGAGCCATTCGGGCTTAACGCCGGAAGACGTCGCCTTGTCGAAAATTTTAATCGCCATATCTTTGCATTTTTGCGCGAAAGTCGCGTCGATACTTGCAAAAGTTTGCGCTCCCAAAGCCAAAGCAGCCGCAGTCGCTCCCATAGAGGCGGAACAGAAAATAGAATATGCCGCTCTTTTTCCTTCCCAAACGTCTTCGTGCGGAAGACGAACGCCGTTTTCGGAATCATATCCGCCGACGTTTATTATGAAGTCCTTATCGTTTGGCATAACTTTAAGAAGAAATTCCAAGCCGAATTTCGCTTCGTCTAAAATATCTACCAAAGACGATTTGCTGTATTTTTTCACAAACGTTTCGGGAGAAAGATTATACGCGCTCAACAAAGAATAAACCGTATGCGCGACAAGCGGAGTCGATATCGCATAATCCGTAGAAGCATACCAGCCGCCTTGCAGGTCGAGCGTTTTGCCGTCCGCGTCTTCTTTCCATTCGTCGTCTTTTTTGTTTCCGCTGCGATAATAAACAAACGCCGCCGAATCGCCAAGATGCGCGGGCAAACGGTCAAGCACGTCTTTTGTGCCGCTTCTTTGGACTTTTAGCCAACGTAGCGACGACGAAATTGCTTCTTCGTAAGGATTTTTCGTGATTTTAATATTAGCCGAAGCGTTTTCTCCGTCAATACTAAACTTGTAATTTCCTTCTTTGTTTAACTCGGAAAAAGACACTTCGTAATTGTTGTCGAAAGGAGTATGGTCGCTTTTTTTCGCGATACTTTTTCCAAACGTTCCCTGTTTTTCAACAGAGCCGCTTTCTCCCGTTATTTTCCAAGTTTTAGCGGAAATATCCGAAGACGACATTACCACAATTCTTTTTTCGGCAGACGGATAATATCCCGCCAAATTGCCGCGAACAAACGTTTGCGCCTGAGTCAAAAACAATGCTCCCGCGCATAAAGCGACTGCAAGCGTTTTACAAAATTTTCTCACTTTTATAACTCCTCTCACACGATTTTTTTTATTTATCATTTACAAAAATAATTAAAAGCAGAAACAAAAAGGTAAATTTTTTCATTTTGAAAAGAAATTCGCTACTATTGTCAGCACGACGGAAATTAAAATACAGGTCATAATCGGAAAAGATATATGAAAATTGCCTTTTGAAACGTTAATGTCGCCGGGAAGATTGCCGACTGGCAACTTGTCCGACAAGAGAAAAATTACGCCGATAATTGTAATAGACACTCCGGCAATAAGTAAAAAACGTCCGATTTCGGTAAAACTCATAAGAATTTCCTTTAATTGTTTAATTTTTGCGCATAAAAAATAATTTATGCCCGAAAACAAATGGGTATCGAAACGACAAAAAACAAAATTTCTTTTTTAAAACTCGTCCACACCATCCCAATACATTCTTTCGGGAGCAATATCGATGTTATTAGCGGCGTTTTTTATTTTCCAATCATACTCCCAAAAAGCCGTATCAAAATTTATTTTTACCGTATCAAAAAAAGATTTATCTTTTAACGGCTGAAATATTTGAAGGTCCAAATACGGCTTAAAATCAAAAATTTTTGTTTTTCCGTTTGAAAAGGAAACGCGCAATTTATAATTTTCAAGCGGTTTTACGGTTACCGCTTCAATTAAATCGTCGGTATTTTCGTAGCAAAAATAATCTTTCATTTTTTTAACTCCTATTTTAATGGTTCAATACGAACCGTAATTTTTCCGTTTTTTAATAATTCCCAATTATTTAACAATTCTTTATTTCTCATCATTGCCCAAACGCTTGTGATTTTCGTTTGTTTTGGCGGAAAAGAACCTTTTAATATTTCGCCGTTAAAGTCAAACAACGCCTTAAATTCCGCATATTTTGCGTGGAAATGCGGCGGATTGTGTTCGCTTGGGTTCATAGTTATAGAAATTCCGTCAAAAAAACATACTTCAGGCATATTTTAACTCCTCTTTAATTTTTTAACTATATATAAAATACTGTCCGCGTTTATAATCTGTCAAGGAAAACGTTAAAAAATTTCAAAATTATTATACATTATTCTTCACCTTTTCGCCGCGCAAAAAATCGCTCGCGTCGGAGCGGGAAATCCTTCAACAGTTTTTGAATCGTCGTTTTTGTCTAAAAAATCTTCAAGCGATTCAAAAGTCATCCAAGCGGTTTTTCGCTGTTCTTGGTTTGTCGTTTTTGTAACGTCGAGCAATTTTATTTCCTTAAAATTCAGCGAATTAAGCAAATTTTCCACTTTTTTTATAGAAGGAATTTCATAAACGTTTCGCATTTTCGCGTATCTTCCTTTCGGACAAAAACCGTCGGAAAAATTTTTGTCGTCTACAATTAAAGTTTCAAGAATTATCTCGCCGTTTTTTGCAAGAAGTTCGTAAATATGCGACAAATGCCCAATCGGATTTTTATGATGATAAAGCACTCCCATAGAAAAAACAACATTAAAAATCGGCAAATTTTGCGGCAAGTCCTTTTGCGCCAAAGGAAAAATTTTAACGGGAATTTGCGGACAAAGTTTCGCGGCGATTTGCGACTGAAAATACGAATAAATTGACGGGTCGACTCCCAAAACAAACTTTGCGCCGCCTTCTATCGCGGCTCTGTAAGCGTAATATCCGTTTCCGCAGCCGATATCGAGAATTTTTTTGCCGCTAAAATCGCAAAATTTCGCAAATCTGTCCCATTTAAGGTCGCTTCGCCATTCGGTGTCAATGTCAATATTTAAAATTTGCCAAGGACCTTTTCGCCAAGGCATAAATTCGCGCAAAGCGGCGTAAATTATCGGATAGTCGGTTTTTTCTTCGCTAAAAATTACCAATTTCCCGTCTTCAATAAAACATTCGCAATTTTTACTTTGCGCAAGAATTTGCAAAGAAGAAAGCCATTTTGACGAATTTCCGTTTTCGGCAATATTTTTGGCTATTTTTGGCGAAACGGATTCAAAAAAATTTTGTAATTCGTCAAAAATATCAGTTTCGTCTGACAATTTTCACCAAAAGCGTCAAAATAAATATTATCGTCGCGCAAATTATTATCGCTCCGCCGCTGGGTATCGGAATTTTAAATTCCATAGGAACGACTATTCCCGTAACCGCGCTTATCGTCGCAAAAACGACGCTTAGTATCACAAACGATTTTAGCGACCGCGTTATGTTTCGCGCCGCCGCCGCGGGAATAATTAAAAGCGCTTCCACCAAAATAGAGCCGACAATTTTTACGGAAGCCACCGTTATAAGCGCAATCAAAATCACGAAAATATAATCGTAAATTAAAACGGGAACGCCTCTTACTTGCGCCAAAGCGGGATTTAATCCCGACATAATTGTTCTGTTAAAACCGTAAATTCCCGCGCCGATTGCCAAAATAGCGACCGCCAAAAGTAAATTTATATCGCTGTTTGAAGCGGTTAAAATCGAGCCGAACATATAGCCGTCGAGGATGTGAATATTTATGTCTTTTGTCGCAAACATCATAAGCGCCGCGCCTATTGCCAAACTCGCCGACAAAAACACGCCGATAAGCGTATCGTGCGACATTCCGCTTTTGTTTTTTGAAAAATTAAGGAAGATAGCAAACAAGATAGCAAACGAAAAAAGCGAAATATACGGACTATTTACAGGTTCGCCGAGCATTATTCCTATGGCTATTCCCGTAAGCGCCGAATGTCCTATCGCGTTTGAAAAAAACGCCATTCTTTTGGCGACGACAGCCGTGCCGATTGCGCCGAGCATCGGTCCTATTATCAGTGCGCACAAAAGCGAATTTATTACGAAAGCAAACTTAAACGAATCGGGTAACGCACCCGCTTGAACTAAATTTTGCGCCGAATGCCGAATAATATCGTATAAAAAATCCATAATTTATTCTCCTTGCCGCGATGAAAAGATTTTCAGCAGATTTTTTTCGTTCATAACGCTTTTGGGTTCTCCCGAAAATACCACCGTTTTGTTTATGCAACTAACTTTGTCGGCGATTTTTTGCACTTGTTCCAAATCGTGATGTATCCATATTACCGTCGCGCCGTTTTGTTTTAGACCGTCTATTATGCGCGAAAAAACTTCCGCGCCGCTTTTATCTACGCTGTTCATCGGCTCGTCCAAAATAAGAAGTTGCGGATTCGGAATAAGCGCCTGCGCAAATAAAACTCGCTGTCTTTCGCCGCCCGAAAGTTCCGAAAACAAATATTTCGACTTGTTTTTCATTTCCAATTTGTCGAGCGTTTCGTCTACCTGTTTTTTGAATTTTTTGTCCACTCCCAAAAACGCGGGTCGCTTTTGAATGCACAGCGCAATAAAATCCAAAACATTTACGGGAAGCGTCTTGTCGATATTTATAATTTGCGGAACGTAGCCGACAATTCCTCTTTTTTCTATCCACTCGAAAGTGATTTTTCCGTTGTGATAGGTTTGTCCTAAAAGCGACTTTGCGAAAGTGGTTTTTCCGCCGCCGTTTGGTCCTATAACGCAATGAATTTCGCCCGCTTTCGCTTCAAAATTTATGTTTTGCAAAACTTCGTTTTTCCCAAACGAAAGCGAAAGATTTTCTACCTTTATATTTACTCCGTTTGCCATAATTACTGCCTTCCCAATCGTTTAAGTTCGTCGTATCCCGTGCGGGCGATTATTTCTTTCCAGCCCGATGGAATTAGCGTTCCGTCGGAAATATTGCTCGAATTTGGAAGTTCCCATTTTTTACTATACCAAATAGAAAACGGAAATTCCTTATTTACGCCTTTATAATAAGAACCGTCTATCGTGTGAAAATGTTCGCTTAAAATTAAAAAATTTCCCGCGGCGTTTTCGTCAAACGATTTGCCGACGTAAATTGCGCGATGAACGTTGCCTTGGTCTTGATTAAAAAGCGTCCATTTGTGCTTTCCGCGTTCTTTCCAAACTAAATCTTCCACAAAAGGAGAAAGTTGTTCGGTAGTCGATAATTCGCTTACGGTAGGCCATCTTTCTCCGTATTCTATGTGAAGCGCTTCTATAACTCTCACCGCGGCGTGCAAGTCGGTGAAAATTCCCTGGTCGTTTCCTTCAAGGTCTAAAAACGCGTCTATCTGATAACTTTTAAGTTTTACGCTTTCTTCCTTTTGTATCTTGCTTATGGCGATAAGTCCGCTTGCCACGCCTACTATCGCGACTATCGATATGAGCATAAACAAAATCTCAAATTTTTGCCTTTTCGGCTGAATTATTACGGTTTCCACTTTCTTTTTCCTTTCTTTGAGGCATAAAAATAATATTTGCCGCAAAACAAAACGGGAATTTTTATTTTTACAATTCCAAACGTTTGTGTCCTTTATACATCGAATCGCGTTTGGCGGCAATTTCGGCGTCCGCCAAATATTCTTCAAAACCGACGTTTCTATCGATTACGCCGTTTGGAGTAAATTCCACTATTCTGTTGGCGACCGTGTTTAAAAATTCGTGGTCGTGCGAGCCGAATAAAACGACTTCCTGAAATTTTATAAGTCCTTTGTTTAGCGCGGTTATCGATTCCAAATCCAAGTGGTTTGTCGGCTCGTCCAAAATAAGAACGTTTGCGCCCGAAAGCATAGAACGCGAAATCATACATCTTTGTTTTTCGCCGCCCGATAAAACATTCGACGGCTTTTGCGCTTCTTCGCCCGAAAAAAGCATTCGCCCCAAACAACTGCGAACAAAAGTATCGTCCTGCGTGTTCAAAAATTTCGACAGCCAAACGATTAAATTATCGTCGGTGTTAAAAAATTCCGCGTTGTCGCGAGGCATATACGAATGTTTTATGGTAACTCCCCACTCGAAAGTTCCCGAAATCGGCTTTTTAATTTCGGCAATAATATCGAAAAGCGCGGTTTTTATGTTGTTGTTATAGCCGATAAACGCAATTTTTTCGCCCGCGTTTATATTCAAATTAAAGTTGTCGAGCGTTATTTCGTCGTCTACCTTAAAGCGCAAATCCTTTATTGTCAGTATGTTTTTTCCGCATTCTCTTTCGGGCTTAAATTCGACGTATGGAAATTTTCTCGAAGACGATGGAAGTTCGTCGACGGTCAATTTTTCTATGAGTTTTTTTCTGCTCGTCGCCTGTTTTGCCTTTGCGACGTTACTTGAAAATCTGCGTATAAATTCTTGAAGTTGCGCAATTTTTTGTTCGCGCTGTTTGCCTTCCTGCTGACGTTGAGTTGCCGCCATTTGACTTGCTTCGTACCAAAAATCGTAATTTCCTACATATACTTTTATTTGTCCGTAATCGATGTCGGCGATATGCGTGCAAACCTGATTTAGAAAATGCCTGTCGTGCGAAACGACAATAACGGTGTTTTCAAAATTTCCCAAAAATTCTTCGAGCCATTTTATCGATTCGATGTCCAAATGGTTTGTCGGTTCGTCCAAAAGAAGAATATCGGGATTTCCAAAAAGCGCCTGCGCAAGCAAAACGCGCACTTTTTCGCCGCCTTCAAGATTTTTCATAACAGCGTTGTGCAAATCCGTCGAAATTCCAAGTCCTTCAAGCATCGCGCCCGCGTCGCTTTCCGCTTCGTATCCGCCGAGTTCGCCAAATTCGCCGTAAATTTCCGATAGTCGCATTCCGTCTTCGTCGCTCATATTGGATTTTGCTTCGAGCGCTTCTTTTTCTTTAAAAAGTTCGTATAATTTTTTGTGTCCCATAAGGACGGTTTGCATAACCGTAAATTCGTCAAATTCGTAATGGTCTTGACGCAAAAACGACAGTCGTTTTTTGTTTTCTATACTTACGTTTCCTTTGGAAATTTCCAATTCGCCCGATAAAATTTTGAGAAAAGTGGATTTTCCCGAACCGTTTGCGCCGATAAGTCCGTAGCAGTTTCCCGGCGTAAATTGCAAAGAAACTTCCTTAAAAAGCGTCTTTGCGCCGAATGTATGCGTTAAATTTTCAACCGATATCATAAAAAAAATTCTCCTTTTTTTGTAAATTTTTTCCCGAAAATACTATTTGCGCGAAACAAAAAAGAGACGTTTTTTCAAAACCGCTCTTTATCAAAATATAAATTAAAATAATTGCTTGTTTTTATTTTGTCGCTCGAAATCCCGCGCCAAGAAAGTCATTGTCTCTTTTTTCTATTCCGTATTTTTCCAGAGACATCGGATATGGCGACGCGGGTAACGGACAGTTGCCAACCGCTAAAAATTCGCCTTCGTTGTGAGTCCAAACGTCGTATGGATATTTTACGTTTTTAACGGTATATTTACGAACGCCGTCCGTTCCCATTTTTCCCGTTATTAAAATTGAATAATTTGGCTTTAAAAATAAAATAACTATAATAACGACTGCAAATATACAAGTTATAGAATAAATAATTCTTTTGAATATTTTATTATTCCAAAAATATTCTATTGTAAAATCAGTATTGCGAATAAAAAACATTAAGGATAAAGCGAAATTTACAAAAAAGAATCCGCTGCCAAACCGTAAATCAGGCGCGGCTTTAAACCAAAAAGCAATGTTCGCAAAAGACCATATTGCAAAAAATATCGCCGTTTTATTTTTTTCCTTAAATATTATTTTGCTCCAAAAGAAAATAGATAAAATAAACGGAATAATATAAACAATCCAATTATAAATCTTGTTATGTCGAATAAGCCAAAGTTTAAACCAATACCAAAAATCATTTTCGACGATATGAGCGTACGGACCTCCCGCTCTCGCCCACCAAATAATTTCGTAATAACATTCTTCAACAAGTTCTTTCGGCATAGTCCAATCAAAAGGCATTGCAAAAACAGGCAACGGGAAAAATAAATAACCGCTCAAAATACAGTTGTTGGTTATCATAACGGCAAAGGCAATTCCCGCCGGCAAAAACGTTTTTATCGCGTTTTTTAAGAAAAATTTTCTGTCCGAAAGTAAAACATACATCGCAAATCCGAATACGAAAACGCAGTTTATCGCGCCGATTTGTTTGAGCATAAAACTAAATACCGCAAGGATTAAAAGGCAGGACAACATCTGAATATTCTTTAATTCTTTACGTATAATAAAATGATATAATTCTAGAACAGTTATCGCATATACGACAAAAACTACGGTGTCGAAATAAAGTCCCAATCTGCCTCCGGTAGGTCTATCGAGTTGCATTGCTATAAAAGATAAAAATACAATGCAAAAAACTGCTACTTTGCGGGAATTTGTTTTGCAAAGTTCATACCCGAAAAATAAAAAACCTCCGATTAACCACAATGTCGGCAAAATCCACGGCGTTCTGCCGTCAAATATAAAGTTGTCCAAAATCGCGGCAAACGCAAGCCACAAGGAATTCATTCCCAAACGATAATGCAAGTTTCCAAGTCCGAAAACCGCGCCGTATTCGTTTAGCCATCGCACGGCGTTAGCGTGATAAAGCGCGGTATCGTATATATAATTATTATTTCTTGGATTATGTCCGTAACTGCAAATAATTAGTATTGCGATTAAAAAAAACAGCGCGAATAGAATTTTTTGTCCTTTTGAAAAACCGCCGAAATCCGCGCGAAATTCGGCGATAAATTTCGGCAATCCGATTAGCCCTAAAATCGTAAAAATCAATAACGCGAAATTGTTAATCGGCACAAAAAACGAAGCGAACATAGCCAAAGTAGAGGTAAAAAATATTCCAAGCCAGAAATATAAAAACGGATTGCGAACAGAATGCAACCTGATTATTCGTGAAAAAAGCGTTCCGTTTCCGAGCAATAATACGCTTATTAACATAAAAGCAAAAATTAAAAACAACATTTATTTTCTCTTTCTTTCGGGAAACACCAGCCATCTTCTCAATGCGAAATTCCCCGCAAAACCCAAAAGCGAAGCGATAAATTTAGACAAAAACGCCCCGCAGGACAACGCAATAAATCCCTGCGTTAATCCGTAATCCAACGCGCCCATTATCGCTACCGAAAGTATATAAAACGAAATTTCGCCAAAATTATTCCATCGCGAATTATGCCGAAATAAAATCAAAATGCACAAAACGTAATTGACCGCCGCAGCCAAAACAAACGCCGAAATAATAGAAATATCAAGCGAAAGTCCCGCGTAATTTCCAATGCCGAAAAACGCCATATTAGCAAGCAATGCAGTGCCGCCGATAAATAAATACAAAAGTAATTCCATAGGAAGCGGAGCGGTATGAGCGCCGTAATGAAGCAGACAATACAAAGCCCGAACTCCGTCTTTCCAGCCGATTTTCTTGCCTTCTTCGTAACTTCGCGGATTATAAGAAATCGCCGCTTCATACACGCGAAAACCGCCTTGCGCGACTTTGCAGGTAATTTCCGGCTCAAAACCAAATCGTTCTTCTTTAAGATTAGGCGCAATTTCGGCAATCACTTCTTTTTTGAATAATTTATAGCAGGTTTCCATATCGGTAATGTCTAAATTTGTGAACATATTCGATACGAATGTTAAACTTTTATTCATCCAAGTGTGCCAAAAATAAAGCACTCTGCGGGTATCGGGTTTTAGATATCGCGAACCATAAACGACGTCGGCTTTGTTTTCAAGAAGCGGCTTTAATAATTCTAAATATTCCATAGGGTTATATTCGTCGTCGGCGTCTTGAATGCCGATAAAATCGCCCGTCGCGGAAATAAGCCCCGTGCGCAGAGCCGCGCCTTTTCCGCGATTTTTAGGATGAGTGAAAATTTTTATTTCAGGATATTTTGCAGAAATTTCTTCAAGTTTTTCGGCGGATTTGTCGGTCGAACAGTCATTTACAATAACGATTTCCAAATCGAAATTTTTACTTTTGTTGATTTCGAGAACTTTTTCTACGCAGTTCTCAATGGTACTTTCTTCGTTGTAACAAGGAACAATTAAAGATAATTTATACCGCTCAACTCCGCTTCCCAAGTAGTTTGGCACGGTTTTTGAATAGCGGGGGGG
>WRFX01000057.1 GCA_009787445.1 Chitinivibrionia bacterium
CTTGAGCGCGTGCAAAAAACAGTCGCAAAATAAATAATTCGTTTTGACAATTTGACAAATAGTATTTTTACGGCGAAAAAATATAAAATTTGGAGAAAAAACTATGAAAATAGATAAAATAATAGCGATTTTAATATTTGCGTGGATTGCCGTTTGCGCACAAATTCCATTTGGAGGATTTTCCAATATCAAAGCGTTTCGCGATAATATTCCCGACGTAACAGACACAAGTTTTCGATTGTCCGCGATTGAAAAATCTGTAGACAAAAACGATTTGGATTTTCGTTTGGAATATAGAGACGAGCGCGGAAAAATGAAACTTACTCGCAAAGAAATAGCAATATTTGCCGACGGGAAAAATTATTATATCGCCGACGGAACAATAGGTTTCGGCTCGCCGCGTTTTCGCAAATTAACCGATTGTAAAAATTTTTCGTATTTTCGTCGCGTAAGTACCGCGCCGTCGGGAACGGGCGGACATTCAAAAGATAATTTGAACGAAACTTGGGTAATTTTAGACCATACCAACGGGGCAATTTTGGAGTTGACCGACAAAGTGTTAAAACAAATTTTATTGAGAAACGAACCGCTTTTATATAACGAATATGCCGACAAACACAAAAAAAACGGCAGTCCTATTGACTATATTAAAAGAATTTGTAAAAATTAGCGGTTTGGGTGATTTTTTAACTTTCAAATAATTTTTCCTTGCATTTTCTCCAAAAAATATATTATATTTGCGTCGAAATTTGCGCGTAAAAATAAAACGAAAATCTAAATTAAAGAGGTTTTTATGAAAAAAGCGATTATTTTGTATTTTTTTGTACTTTGTCTTTTGCCTATTAAGTCGTTTGGGCAGGGAACGCCGCAGGCGTTAACAATAGACAAAGCGATTGCGGAAAGTATGAGTTATTTTTCCACAAAAATGGCGGCGGGAACAAAAGTTGTTGTTCTCAATATTGAGTCCGAAAACGAAAATCTTTCGTATTACATTTCCGACGAATGTAGCGCGTTTATAAAAAGCAAAACTAAATTATCGTTAGTCGATAAAACTCAAATTCCGTTTATAATGAGTGAAAAAGACATTGAAAATTTGCACGAAATAGACGAAACTATTGCGTTAGACATTGCAAAAAAACTTGGCGCGTCGGGAGTTATTTCTGGAAGTATTTCAAAATTGGGGGCAAATTATAGATTTCGCGTTCAGGCGTTAAGCACGGCGGATGGAAAAGTTTTTGGCGTGCAATCGATAAACGTAAAAGAAGATGAAATTTTATCGGATTTGCTTTTAGTTGGAACTTCGCCGCAAGCAGTTTCGTCGCAAAGTTCGCAAAGTTCGCAAACAAGCCAAAACGCAAATAGTCAAATAATAAACGGAATAGAATGCGTACTTGTTAAAGCGGGAACGTTTATTATGGGAAGTCCAGCGGACGAAGCGAATCGGGACAAAGACGAAATTCAGCACAAAGTAACGCTTACGAATGATTATTACATTGGTAAATACGAGATAACAAACGCGCAATTTTGCGAATTTTTAAACGCCGAAGGAATCGGCAAAGACGGAAAATGGAACGGAAACATTCTTGTTGTAGACAGCAGAGAGTATCTTTTTAATTTTGGAGTAACTTATATAAACGGAAAATGGTCGCCACGTAGCGGTTATTCAAATCATCCTGTTATTTATGTAACTTGGTATGGGGCAAATGAGTATTGCAAGTGGGCGGGCGGTCGTTTGCCGACGGAAGCCGAATGGGAGTTTGCGGCTCGCGGCGGTTTAAATAGTAAAGGATATGTATATAGTGGTAGCGGAAATTTAGATAGAGTTGCTTGGTATTACGAAAACTCTGGCGACAGACCATTAAATCAAAAAAATTGGAGAGCAGATAGTTTAAAAAAAAATAACAACGGCATAAAGCCGGTCGGGCAAAAAGCGCCAAACGAACTTGGCATACACGATATGAGCGGCAACGTGTGGGAGTGGTGTAGCGATTGGTACGGCAATTACAGTAGCGGGGCAGTAACAAATCCTACTGGACCTAGTAGCGGTTCTAGTAAAATCGCGGCGGCAATTGGTACTACGGCGGGCAGTACTGCCGAGTGGCGTACCGCAACCGCATCATCCCGTCTAACGGCAACGACAACTTGGGCTTCCGCGTAGCGTTCCCCCGCAATTAAATACCTTTCCCGTTCCCCCCACTTTAGTTGGGGGGTTCGGTTTTCTTTTGAGTTGAAAAAAATAAAAAAAAGAATCGGTTTTGTGTATTATGGTATTGCGAGCGTAAGCCGCTATACCATTATTCACAAAACCGCCCCTCCTGAAAAGTGCGCTGTATTGGTGTATTTCTCGTCGGCTTTAGCCGACGAGAAAATTTTTTTTGGGAAATTGGATGATGTAATTCCCCTCCATTGGAGGGGTAGGGGTGGTTTTTTGTTTTTTGTTTGCGGCAAATGGTATTTTTGTATGTAATTAAAGAAAAAAAATGAAATTTCGGGAGGTTGAATTATGGAAGAAAAGAAACTTTGGACATTGTTTTTTTATAATTTATCTATCTAAACATAACAACAATAGAAATAAGTAATTTATCAAACATTCTTTTTATCGCATAAGATTTGCTTTCTTTAACTTCAACGGGATTTTCGGGTTTTATTTTGTCAATTATTTCGTAGGCATCTTCAAAGCCGCCAGAAATTGCTTTCACGTTAGTTTCGCCCCAATAATAACCTGCCAAATGCAAAATATCATAAACGGTATTCAAACGAGATACCATTTTCCCGTCGAGTTTTGCTATACTTTCTTTGTAAATTTCTATCGATTTTTGTTTCTTTTTTGATGGCAAATCGACATCTTTTATTTTCAACCACGCATCAATAGCAATTAAAACGCCAAGGTACGCCGTTCCGCAAGCGGTGCGCACATATTTTTTGTCAATATAATGATTCCCGTCTTTTCTCGTTCTTTCCAAAGTTTCTTTAGCGTTATCCATATAACGAATCGCCTCTGTGTATTCCTCGTTCAAAAAGACGTTTTGCTCTTCTCGCGTCATTTTATTCTCCTTTTTTGTTTTGTTATATACAAAATAATATTTGTAAAAACGAAAAAACGGATTTTAAGACAAATTAAAAGCGTTTATCCTGTCTTTTACGTTCTGTTTTATGAAATCGGCGAAAAACGGAATTTCGCTTAAATGAAATTTACTTATGGCAGGCGGAGTTTTCGCAAATTTGGTTTCGTCTTCGTCGACAATCAGTATTCCGTGTTTTATGTCCGCGCGCGCGTTAACGTTTTCGTTTAATTTGGCGGGAATTTCATCTACTCTCCACGAAACGGGATTTATCACCAAAACGTCGTCTTTCCAACTTAAAAAATTCTCGTAACTTTTTGAAGAATACTCGCTTTCGGTCGCGCAGTTCCACGAAACTATAACGCGCGTATCGTCTTTTTTTTCGCCGAATTTTAGAAATGGATTTTTTGCAATTTCTCTTTGAGTAAAAGGACTTCCTATCGCATACGAAACAATGTGATTCTTGTTGTATTTTTGATATTTTTCGTTGCCCAAAAACGTCGTCGCAAGTTCCATAACCAACTGACTTCCCTGCGAATGCCCAAAAAGAATAAACGGACGTTCGTTCTTGTTTATTTTAGTCAAATAATAATCGAAAGCGGCAAAAATATCGTCTCGCGGAGTAAGATTTGTGTGATACCACATTTCTCGCGGCGGATATTTTGTCAGCATAACGCCGTTTAACTGCCTGTAAAGCGGAACATAAACATTCGCCTGCGAAATTATATCGTCTATCGACGAAAGCCACGACTGCGCCGCGGAACGCATCGTTTCGTTTTTTAGTTGCGCAAACGGTATATTAACTTCGTTTTTGCTGAATACGACCGTCGGATATACGACAAAAATATCCGTTTTTTTATCGGAATTTCCGCCAAAACACAACCAATTTTGCGCGTCCGAATAATCCGTATCGCTTAAAATCAAATCATCGTTTTTATCGTTTTTATCGTTTGTCAATTACTCTTACCGCCTTGCCTTGACTTCGCGCAATAGTTCCGTGTTCTACAAAATTTATCATAATTCCGACGCCGATTGCGCTCGTTATGTTTTCTTCCAAAAGGTCGCGTAATTTTTGAAGATGTTTGGTGCCGCTACTATATAATTTATCTTCCAATTCCACCTGAATTTCAAGAACGTCGAGGTTATTTACGCGGTCTATAATTATTTGATAATGCGGCTCGACTCCTTCGACGGTAAATAACGCGCTTTCGATTTGCGACGGAAAAACGTTTACGCCGCGAATAATTAGCATATCGTCGTTTCTGCCGAAAATTTTGCCCATGCGAACCGACGTTCTGCCGCACTTGCAAGGCGAATTTATTAGATACGTTATATCCCGCGTCCGATAACGAATTAGCGGCATTCCCGTTTTTGTCAGAGTCGTAAAAACGAGTTCGCCTTTTGTGTCGAAGGGTTGACCTTCAAGCGTTTCGGAGTCGATTATTTCGGGTAAAAAGTGGTCTTCCCAAATATGCGAGCCGTGCTGATGTTCGCATTCTACCGATACGCCGGGACCAATTATTTCGCTCAATCCGTAAATGTCGTACGCTTTTAGTCCGAGTTTTTTTTGTATTTCGCGACGCATTTCTTGAGTCCATTGTTCCGCGCCGAAAATTCCCTGTTGCAAAGTAAAATCGCTCGCTTTTAATCCTTCGCTTTGCATTTCGTCAGCCAAATAAAGCGCGTAAGAAGGCGTGCAACACAGAACTGTCGCGCCGAAATCTTTTAATAATTGAATTTGCCTTTTAGTGTTTCCGCTCGAAACGGGAACCGTCATACAGCCCAAAAGTTCGCTTCCGTAATGGACTCCCAAGCCGCCCGTGAATAATCCGTAACCGTAGGCGACATTTACCACGCTTTCTTTTGTGCAACCGACCGCGACCAAAGAGCGAGCCATAACTTCCGACCAAATATTCAAATCGTTTTGCGTATAACCCGCGACGGTGAGTTTTCCCGCCGTGCCGCTTGAGGCGTGAATGCGCACAATTTCGGATTGCGGAACGCTAAACATACCGAAAGGATAAGCGTCGCGCAAATCCTGTTTTGTCGTGAAAGGCAAGCGATTTAGGTCGTCCAATTTTGTAATATCCGTCGGCTTCATTCCTATTTTTTCCATTTTTTTACGATACGGCGGACAAGTATCATAAACGCGCTCCACAACTTCCTGAAGACGATGAAGTTGCAGTTCTTTCAGTTCCGTTTTCGGTAACGTTTCTATTTTTTCATCATAATATTTAGACATTTTTTGCCCCTTCCTCAAACGCTTTTAGGTTAATTTCAAAAGTAGAAGCGGAAACGCTGTTTTTTATCGCTTCCTTAAATTTTTCTTTGTCCAATTTTAATAATGCCGCAAAAAATCCCAAAACGACGACGTTTACCACGCGCAAATCGTTTAATTTTTTGGCTATTTCAAGCGCGTCTATGCTATAAATTTTAGCGTTATACGCGCCAAGACGTTCGTAAATATCGTCGGGATATTCAACTTTTCCCGTGATGACGGGCATAGGATAAAGTTGTTGCTTATTTGTAATTATCGCCGCGCCGTCTTTGGCGTATTCTGCCCAGCGTAACGCTTCAAGTTCTTCAAAAGATAAAATTACGTCCGCGTTCTTTTTTTCGATAAGCGGGCTATAAACTTTGTCGCATATTCGGACGTAAGTAACTACGCTTCCGCCGCGCTGCGCCATTCCGTGAACTTCCGACAATTTGCAATCCTTATTTATGAGACAAGCGTAATTTCCGAGAATTTTGCTCGCAAGAAGCGTTCCCTGTCCGCCTACTCCGACTATTAAAATATTCATATTCATTTTGCGCCCTCCGATTTTTTTATACACGAAAATTTACAAACTTGTTCGCATACCATACAGCCGTTGCAAAGCGCGGAGTCGATTTTTACGGTAGAATCCTTATTTTTTCGTATAGCGGGACATCCGAGTTTGAGGCACATTCCGCATTTACGACAATCGTTAATTTGCGGACAATTTTTTGATTTCGCCGATTTGTCAAGCAACACGCACGGACGTTTCGCGATAATAACCGAAACGCCGTCTTTTGCAAGATGTTCTTTAATCGTATTTTCAACTTCGTCCAAATCGTATGGGTCGAGTGTCGAAACGTTATGTACGCCGCAAGCGCGGGACAACGCTTCAAAATCGAGGGCGTGGGTCTGTTCGTTTTTTATCGTTCTTCCCGTTCCCGGATGCGGCTGATGTCCCGTCATACCCGTCGTAGAATTATCCAAAATTAAAACCGTAATATTCGAACGGTTGTAAACCGCGTCGATAAGCCCGGTTATTCCGCCGTGAACGAATGTGGAATCGCCTATGACGGCGATATTTTTACTTGAAAAATCCCTGCCCTTCGCCTTTTCCATACCCAGCGTATTTCCTATCGCCGCGCCCATACAAATAAGAGAGTGCATAGCGTTGAGCGGCTCGTTGCAGCCGAGCGAATAGCAGCCGATGTCGCCGGTGGCGTTGAGATTTAATTTTTTAATGACGTAATAAACTCCCCTGTGGGTGCATCCCGCGCACATAACGGGCGGACGGACGGGCAGGTTTTCTTTTACGGGAACGCTTTTTTGTCCGAGTATTATTTCTTTTATTTTCTCTATGCTCAATTCGCCCTGCAAACCGGTCAGTTCTTTGCCTCTCGCTTTTATTCCGTTTATTTTAAGCGTATTTTCAATATAAGGTTCAAGTTCTTCGATAACTATTAAATCGTCGCAGTTCGAAGCGAATTTTCGCAATTTTTCTATGGGCAAAGGATAAACGAATCCGAGTTTAAATACCGGATAATCCGGCAGCGCTTCCTTGACGTATTGATAAACCGTTCCCGCGCAAACTATGCCCGTTTTATTTTTGCCGCTCTCGATTATGTTTATATCGAAAGAATTTACGTCTTCGGCGAGCAGTTTTTCGCGCTCTTCGACTTTTACGTGCCGTCCGCGCGCGTTTCCCGGAACCATGACGTATTTGGAAATATTTTGTTTGTAATCAAATTCAATTTCTTTGCGCTCCGATATTTCGACAAACGAGCGGCTGTGCGCGACGCGGGTCGTGAGACGGATAAAAACGGGAGTGTCGTATTTTTCGCTTATCTCGAAAGCAAGTTTTGTAAAATCCTTCGCCTCCTGACTGTCCGACGGCTCAAGCATCGGAACGTGCGCGCTCAAAGCGTAAAATCTGGAATCCTGTTCGTTTTGGCTCGAATACATACCGGGGTCGTCGGCGACGGCTATTACCAATCCTGCGTTTACTCCCGTATATGCGTACGTAAAAAGCGGGTCTGCGGCGACGTTAAGCCCTACGTGTTTCATTGAAACAAGCGCGCGTCCGCCCGCCATAGACGCTCCTATTCCTACTTCCATCGCTACTTTTTCATTGACCGACCATTCGCAGTAAACGTTGTCGAACGTCGAAAAATATTCGGTTATTTCCGTACTCGGCGTTCCCGGATACGCCGCCGCGACTTTTACGCCCGCTTCAAATGCGCCTTGAGCAACAGCGTGGTCGCCTAACAATAATTTCTTCAAAACTCTTTTCCCTTCTTTTCTGTTCTTTTCTGTCGAATTTCAAAAAGAAAATACAATATTTACAAACGCGCTTTTAATAAAATTCGCCATAAATTAAAAAAAATTAAGATTTTTAGCAAAAAATTAAAATATAAAAAAACGAAAGACGAATAATTATACTCGTCTTTCGTTTAATATCGCGTTAATTTTTGTCAAATTAAAATCTGAAACTTACGCCAACCGAAGGTGCAATTGCCTGAACTTTGTATTTTGCGGCAAAATTGTTTTTATTATTTGCATCGGTTTCTCTTTCGTGCGTGCAACGAACATAAAGAACAGCCGCGTCTATAGAAAGCATAGGAATCGGGCGAAACGAACATCCCGTCGTAATTCCAACTTTGTTTGTGCTCGGCGTTTCAGGATTTAAGTATTCGTTTGGCACGGGCGTCTGGTCGAAATACGCGCCTAAACGCACATCCAAATTTTCTTTAATTCCAATTTGCGTACCAAAACGAAAAGCCATAGAATTTTCATACATTTTAGCGGAAGGCAATTTCAGATTTCCGACTTCATTTGAATATTGCAAAATAAGCGAATCGTATGCTCCCCAACCTATCCATTGCACGTCGAAATTAAAAAGCAATTTTTCCGTCGGAGTTAGCGAAACGCCAATGTTGAGATTAGCAGGCAAAGGAAGTTCCGCTTCAAATGTACCTTTGTCAAGCGGCGGAATAACAACCTTCGGTGTATTTGGATTGGCGACGCTTATAATTTGATTTAATTGTTCTATCTCCGCTTTGGTCTTCGCATCCGCATAATTGATTTCCGTTTTGCCTCCGCTTACTTTCGCTTTTACTCCGTGACGAT
Organism: Chitinivibrionia bacterium; assembly: GCA_009787445.1. Taxonomy (GTDB): domain Bacteria; phylum Fibrobacterota; class Chitinivibrionia; order Chitinivibrionales; family Chitinivibrionaceae; genus WRFX01. Next base: position 8,443 of record WRFX01000057.1, read on the forward strand.
AAGCAACACCGGCGGAAAGAAATTTCGGAATAACATTTACCATAACGCCCGCGTTAAAACCTATTTTTGTGTCTGCGTCTCCCGAAAGAGTAGCGGATACCGCGCTTGTATCTTTGTATTTGTTTACAATGCTATTTACATCCGTCGCTTGTGGCGTCATACCTGCATTGCTCAAACCGGCGGCAAGCACACTATATCCGTTTAATGCTCCCGGACCTACAAGCGCCTTGCTTTGAGAAAAACTTCCCGTATTTATAGTAACTCCCGCGCCGATACCTACAATATTCAAAATACTGAAACCGATAGTCGGCTGAAAAGCAATTACTTTTAACGAAATATCCTGAATCAATTCCGCGCCTTCCCAATTTTTATCCCATTCCGCCGAATTTCCATAAGGAGTTGTTACGCTCATACCGAAAGACCATTTTCTTAAATTGGTTCCCGCGTAAATAGAAAGCGGAGTAGAAACGCCTTTTTCGGCGGTCGTTCCGTTTACTTCAACTCTTGGAGTTATAAAAGTCGCGCCAGCCGCCGCGTCTATCTTGTAGTTCATAATTCCGAGTCCGCCCGGATTAAAATGCATTCCTTCAACGCCGATAGACGATTGCCCCGCGCCCGTGTGTCCCATTCCAAGTTGTTTTGTGCTTAAAGTGTTTACCTGATACGCTTCCGCAAAAAGAAGCGAAGTTGCCGCCAGTACCGCAATTACTGCTTGTTTGTTCATTAGAAACTCCTTAAAAAATTATTCTTAAAAAACGCCGTTAAAATAATATTATTCAATTAGTTCTGTCAAGTTATTTTATGTTTTTCACAAAAATAAATTATAATTGAAACGAAAATCCCGCGCCCCACGCTTTTGGCGCAAAAAACGCGTCAAACGACACCACGCCGAAATTTAGTCCGAAACCGCCGCTAAAACGATTTTCCCAATTATTAAAATTAAGTTGTCCGTTTTCGTCGGTCGTATATTTTTCGGGAATCCAAGCCCAGCCGAATCGTCCGCAAACTTTTGAGTCAATTTGCAATTCAAAACCGCTGTGAACTTCTACGCGGTGTTTTAATTTTATTTCTTTGTTTTTGCGCAATTCTTTATTCATAAATCCCCAAAAACGCACGTCTGCGGGAACAAGTAATAAAAGTTTTTGGTCTATAAGCGGAACCGATAAATTTGTCGCGAGCAAAAAAGCGTTGTATTTTTTATCTAACATATTATCCGTTTTTTCTTTGTCGTATTCGTTCCAAACGTATCCTAAAATATTTTCAAAAACCACTCCCCACGAAAGTCCTTCGCCGTCGCCCGATTGATAAAATCCCAAATCGGCGCAAACCAGATTATTTTTCGCTTCGATTTCGTTTTCTTTTTTTACGTCGTTTTCGCCGTTTGCGCTAAAAATTTTTCCGTTAAAATTGTAATACGAAACGTTAAAACCGATAAAAAGCGCGTCGTCGTCGCTTTCATCAAAAAGCGAGCCGTAAGAAATAGTTGCGCGATTAAATTTGTTGTCGAAATCTTGCGTCTCTTTTTTGAAATTATACTCCGCCGCTATGTAATTTCCTTCTCCCAGAGCAAGCGAACTTCCGCCGCCCGCTCGGTAAAAGTTTGCTTTGCCGTCGTTGTCGTAATTTCCAAAAAACGACACTTTATTTTTTGAAAAATAATGAAACGCCGCGGGAATTGCAGGATTTAGCGACAAAGTACCCGCGTTTGAAGGAAGCGCCGCGCCCGCGTTAAAAAATGTAGTATTTACTATTGAACCGCTTTCGTACATTGCGCTTAACGGCGAAAAATTTTCTTGCTTTTCTTGCGACGAAACAAAAAAAACCGCCGCAAAAATTATAGTCGCCGCTTTTGAAAATCTCATTTATTCGCGCTCCTTAATCCATTCTAAAATTTTAATTGGCGACACTATAAAAACGTCTTTTTTGCTTTGCGCGTAATCCAAAAAATCTTCTATTGAACGTCTGCGTTCCTGTTCCGAAATTTTTATTTGCGGCTCGCAATCGTAATCAACGGCATAAACTCCCGTGTGTCCGCCAAAAGTAAACGGAGCGCGATTTCCTTTAAGTCGCAAATCGAGCGTATGTTTAAGCGTCGCAGAAAATTCGTCGGCGGTCATTTGATATTCCACAAAACAATTATAATCCAAACCCGTGATTTTTCCGTCGTTTTCGTTAAAATCGCTTTGCAGTTCGGCGCATTTTTTTCGCAATCCTTTTTTTATGCCGTATTTTTCGCATAAATTATCGGGCGGAACTATTACGACGTGCGCGGGAACTTCCCAAACGCCGCTTTCTAATTTATACGGAAAACAAAAATTTGTTCCGTCTTGGTCGTCCTGCAAACCTTCTTCCAAAGAACAATCGTATACAAATCCCATTTTTTTTACCGCGATAAGCGTGTTGTCGTTGCTTTCTAAATATGGCGTTCTAAACGATTTAATTTCACTTTTTGCAATTCCTATTCCCGTGTCGTTGCCGTCGCTTCCTTCTACGTAAGGACGAGATAAAATATCTACGCATTTGTTCATTTCGGCAAGCCATTCGTCTACGCTAAAATTTTCGCCGTGCGGATGCGAATGCGTATGACAGCCAATATCGCAGCCGTTATCGAGCGCGTATTTCCACGATTTTTTTACGAAATGCGTCGGTTCTTCCGCTTCGCCGTCGGTAATATACGCCGATGTAAGATAAAAAGCGCAAGTACATTTTGTTCCGTCGGGATTTTTGCGATTAACAAAAGTATCGACAGCCCATTTCATTCCTTCGCTGCCTTTTTCGGGCATAAATCCGCTTTTATCGTTGTCGTCAAAACCTATCGTAACGAACTGCGGAATCTGCGAATGTATAGTTTTATTCATAATTTAACTCCTTTTTATTGTTTTTGTTTATGTTAAAATAATATTTTTTATGTGTTATATTGTTAAAAAAAAAGCGAAAATGTTAAAAAAAATAGCGAAAAAGCGTAAAATACAGTAAATTATAAGGTGTATAACTTTAAAAGAAAGGTTTTTATTATGTGTAAAATTAAATTTTTGTCGTATTTATTTTTGTTGTCGTCTTTTGTTTTTGCGCTGGATTTTTCTTTGACCACAAACGTTAACGCCGGAGTTACTTTCAAAAACGGAAGCAATACGCATACCGTAACTACTGTCGGCGGGCAAGAAAAAAATGTTTCAATAAGTTGGATAACAAGCCAGATGAGTATTGAAATTTCGGTGAGTCCGGAAAATAGCGTGCGTTATAAAGATACTACTTTTACAAAAACAATGGGCTCAAATTCGGAAAGTTTTCCCGCTTGGAGCGCAGGTACAACATATCTTAAGGACGATAAAGTATCATACAACGGGCAAAATTGGCTATGCGGTTACTGGACGCAAAACGTTGCTCCGGGAGATTTCGATGGCGCTAGTTATCCTTGGACGCTAATTTCGGGAGAACCGACGCCGCCGATTGTAATAGAACTTTCTCAAAAACCGCTTCCGTTAGACAGTGCGTTTGTTCCAATTTATTCAAACAGAGATACCGAAATTGACATTTCTAGTAGCGTTGCAAACGGAACAGTTTTGTTAACAGGCAAAAGAAGCGGTTGTGTATTGGCGCTTCCTTTGGAAGGCAGTGGTTTAACAATAAACGACAATAATCTTTCTTGCGACGCTGTAGCTCCTATTCCTACGTCAATTGGCGGCGGGAAAATAAACGGCGGCGCTTCGGCAAGTAAAAAAGTTGCTCCCGCAAAATTGGTTTCGCAACACGGTCGTTACTTGTTGTCGCTTTCTCAAAACAGTTATAAAAACGGCGAAATTAGAATTATTTCGACCAATGGAAAAATAATTTCAGCCGACAAATTAAGCGGAATTAACCAAACGAGCGTTACCGTATTAAACGTAGCGGCGGGCGTTTATTTACTCAACGCGAAAGGAATAAACGGCGCGAATTTTACGTCGAAAATATTTCACAAAGGCGGCGATTTACGACTTGCCGCGTCGTTTAGCGAACTGTTTGAAATAGGCGGAGCCGTAAATTCGAGAATAATAAGTACGTCGCAAGAACCTGAAACGGCGTTACGAGCGGGCGTCGTTAATTATACGTTTAATATAAAAAATCAAAAGTTGGGCAATCAGACAAAAAGCATAAACGCAATCGGCGGAATGAACGGTTCGTTAAACATCCATTTTGAAGACCCGAACGCTTTGCCGAGCGAAAGTTTTGAAGAACTTATGAGCAAAACGGCTTACGAAAAAATGTTTCCTAACCGTTACGGATTCGGACGCGCCGACTGCGCAAACGCTTTGGCTAACGACGCAAACGCGAATTGCAGTAAAGGCAAAGCGCCGACGGGACCGTATGACGGCGATTACGATTTTTATTCGTATGAATCTTTCTTAAAAGCGATAGATTTGGTGGGAAATATAGAAGTCGTTTATGAATTTGGGCAATGGTCGGGACTTTTTAGAATGACTTGGAAAAACAAAGAAACCGGCATTGATAAAACTATTACTCATCCTGACTTTTTGTCAAACGGAGGCGCAAAATCGACGGCGACGATAGATTACGCCGATTATTGCAATTCGGGAGATATGGATACGAGAAAACGGGAACTTGCGGCATCTTTGGCGCATATGACGCAAGAAACGGGCGGATACGGCACTTCGGGAGACCAATATTTTCACTGGGGTTTGTATTATCGCGAAGAAGCGGGATATAACAGCGGTTCAAAAGCGTATCAAAGTCCCGACCCTCTTCATTATTACAATGCGAATCCGGACAAATCGTATCACGGAAGAGGTCCCAAACAACTTACGCACCCGTATAATTACGGTCCGTTCAGCGAATTTTTATACGGCGACAAAGATATTTTGTTAAACGACCCCGATAAACTTTGTCCGCCAAAACCCGAAGACGCTACAATAGCGTTTGCAAGCGCGATTTGGTTTTGGATGACTCCGCAACCGCCAAAACCTTCCTGCCACGACGTTATGGCGGATAAAGTCGACGCTTCATATATTACTCCAGCCCGTTCTCAATCAAGATTCGGTTGGACAATTAGCATTATAAACGGCGGTATTGAGTGCGGGGGGGGACTTGTCCCGCAGGCAAACAACAGAATACAGCATTACAAAAGATATTTGCAAGTTCTCGGCACAAGCGACAATACCGCCGATGTCGGATGTTCAGGTATGGCTTATTAACAAAGAAAGAGGAAAACAAAAATGAGCGAAGAAGAAAAAATTAAAGATGCGATTGAAAGCATACGTCCGCATTTGCAGGCGGACGGCGGAGACGTGCGTTTTGCGGCGTACAAAAACGGAGTCGTAAGCGTTGAACTTTTGGGCGCTTGCGGCGGTTGTCCTATGGCGAAAATGACGCTAAAAAACGGTGTGGAAGCGGTTATTCGCGAAGTGGTTCCCGAAATTAAAGAAGTTGTTGAAATATAAAAAATAGGAGTTTTTATGGCAGTTATCGATTTGCTTGTGAAAAAAGCGCAAGCGGCAAACAAAAAGTTGGTTTTACCCGAAGGACACGACCAAAGAGTCGTTAGCGCCGCCGAAAAGATTTTGGCAAAAGGCGTCGCAAAAGAAATAACCGTTTTGGGAACGGAAGAAGAAATTAAGAATTCTTGTGAAAAAGCGGGAATTTCGTCGTATAAGTTCAAAACTATAGACCCTGCAAAAAGCGATTTGCTTGGCGAATTTATTAAGGATTATTGCGAAGCGCGAGCGGCAAAAGGCAAGCCCATAAGCGAAGACGACGCGAAAAAAACATTGCACAACAGATTGTATTTTGGAAATATGATGACCAAAAAAGGAATCGTCGACGGTTTGGTCGCGGGAAGTATCGCTTCCACTCCCGATATGCTTCGCGCCGCTTTTCAGGTTTTAGGAACGGCGAAAGGAATTAAAATCGGAAGTTCGTGCTTTGTTATGGACTTAAAAACTCCCACAATTTCGGGCGATAACGTTTTAATTTACGCCGATTGCGGAGTAAATCCAAATCCAAACGCCGAAGAATTGGTAGATATTGCAATGGCGACTGCGGGAACGTATCGTTCTCTTATTGGCAAAACGCCAAAGATAGCGTTTTTAAGTTTTTCTACTTATGGAAGCGCAAAACACGAAATTTTGGAAAAAATAGTAAAAGCGACCGCGTTAACGAAAGAAAAAGTTGCCGCCGAAAAACTTGATATTGTAGTCGACGGCGAATTGCAGGGAGACGCCGCGCTTGTTCCCGAAGTTGCAAAGAGCAAAGCGCCGGGAAGCGCGATTGTAGGCGACGCAAACGTTTTGATTTTTCCCGACTTAAACGCGGGAAATATCTGTTATAAACTTACGCAGCGACTTGCGGGAGCAGACGCTTACGGTCCTATTTTGCAGGGACTTGCAAAACCCGTAAACGATTTGTCTCGCGGCTGTTCGTCGGACGATATTTTCGGCGTTGCGGCAATAACCGTTTGTCAGTCGTTGTAATTTTTTTGTGCGCACACTCGAAGAAGAAATAGACAAGTTTTTCGCGCAAAAAAAAACAAGCGAAACAGTTGAAAAAGTTATAGAACTTCTTGACGCAAAAACTTGCGATTTAGAAGTTCTTGCGCTTGAAGCGCGGCGATTGACGCGGCAGTATTTTGGAAATACGATAAAACTTTTTACTCCGCTTTATATTTCAAATTACTGCGAAAACGGATGCGCGTATTGCGCGTTTCATCGGGAAAACAAAATTGCGCGAAAACAACTTGACGAGCGTGAAATTCACGAGCAGTGCCGAAGAATTGCGCAAACGGGACTTCGCCAAATCCTTGTTTTGACGGGCGAAGCGCCAAAATTTTGCAGTTTTGAATATATTAAAAATTCGCTTGAAATTATTTCGCAATATTTTTCGGCAATAAGTATAGAGGTCTATCCGATGACTACGGAACAGTATAAAATTCTTGTCGAAGAAATCGGCGTCGATTCCGTAACTATGTATCAGGAGGCGTACGACAGAAACGTCTATGAAAAGTATCATCCGTTCGGCAAAAAAAAGGATTATTCGTGGCGTATTAACGGGCTTTCAAGGGCTTGCGAAGCGGGAATGCGCGGCGTTCAACTCGGCGCGTTACTAGGTTTGGGGCATCCGTCAAACGAACTTGCGGCTTTATCCGCGCATATTGAATATTTGCAAAAGAATTTTCCCGAAACCGAAGTAAGCGTTTCTTTTCCGCGAATACGACCTATTGAAAACGGCGGGGGATTTAATTTTTTTGAGATAAGCGACAAATTTTACGCAAGAATTATAGCGGCGTTTCGAGTGGTTTTTCCGAGTTTGCCGATAACGCTTTCTACCCGCGAAACCGAAAAAATGCGCGACGGACTTTTAAACTTCGGCGTAACAAAAATTTCCGCAGGCGTTTCTAC
>WRFX01000058.1 GCA_009787445.1 Chitinivibrionia bacterium
CTCGACGCAAAAGGATAGAGAATTGCTTGCCGACTTGGAATTGGAAGTTTTAAAGTGATGGAATACGCAGGACATAAACTTGACGAATTTCAGGAAGACGCGATAAAAGCGTTAGAAAAAGGTCTTTCTGTTTTGGTGTCCGCGCCGACGGGCTGCGGAAAAACGCTGATTGCGGAATACGCCGTAGAAAAGTCGCTCAAAGAGGGCAAAAGAGTGATTTACACCGCGCCGATAAAGGCGTTGTCCAATCAAAAATATCGTGATTTTCGCATTCGTTTCGGGGAAAACGCAGTCGGAATTCACACTGGTGACGTCACTATAAATCCGACGGCTGATATTTTGATAATGACCACAGAAATTTTTAGAAATATGATTTTGGAACAGTCGATTCGCCTTAACGACGTGCTTTATACGATTTTTGACGAAGTGCATTTTATAGACGACGAAGAACGCGGAACGGTCTGGGAAGAGAGTATAATTCTTGCGCCCGAAAATATTCGTTTTTTGTGTTTGTCGGCGACTGTTCCGAATATCGACGAACTTGCGGACTGGATGCAAGCCGTAAGAAACAGCGAATTTGCCGTAATTAAGGAATATAAAAGGGTCGTTCCGCTGAAATATCATTTATTTTCGGCAAGATATGGTGACGTTTCGTTAAAATATTTGGAAAAAAAATACATAGACGACAAGAAAAAACGCAGAAAAATGATGTTTGGCAAACCGTCGAGCCGCAGAATTATCGATTTTGTTGTTTCGCGCAAAGGATATCCCGTACTTTATTTCTCATTTAATCGTAAAGCGTGCGAAAAAAACGCGCTTGACAACTGCAAATTAAATCTTTTAAGCGACGACGAAGAACAAAGATTAGCCGTAATGGTCGACGAATTGGTGTCGTGTTACGGAATTGAAGATTACGCGAAATTAGAACAGATGAAATACCTGTGGAAAACGGGAATCGCGTATCATCACGCGGGAATAATACCTGCGGCGAAGGAAATTGTGGAGCGGCTTTTTTCTACGGGACTTATAAAAATATTGTTTTGCACGGAAACGTTTGCGCTTGGCGTAAATATGCCCGCGAGGTCGGTAATTTTCGACGATATAGAAAAATTTAACGGCGTGGAATTTGAATATTTAACGAACCGTTCATATTTGCAAATGGCTGGGCGCGCGGGCAGGCGCGGAATGGACGAAGAAGGAAACGTTTATTGTCATATTATTCCCGAAATTACCGAACCCAAAGAAGTTAAGCGGCTATTTTTCGGCGAAAGCGAACCGATAAGAAGCAGATTTGTCGCGCAATATTCGACGATTCTTTCGCTTTACAGCAGGCACGGCGAAGATTCTTTTGAAATTTTTCGCAAAAGTTTAAGAAATTTCAATCGCGGGAGTTTTATTCTTTCGTCGTCGTATCAAAAAGAAGAAGACCAAATTCGCAGGCGCATAGAATTTTTGCAAAACGAAGGATTTTTAGACGGAAAAAATTTGACTCCCAAAGGAAAACTCGCTATGGCGGTCAGCGGATACGAAATTCAAGCGGCGCAACTTTATTATACGCGCTGTTTTGACCGACTTTCGCCGGAACAAATTTGCGTACTTTTGGGCGCGGTAATTTATGAACCGAGAAAGAAAAAAAAGGGCGTGGTCGAAGAACATTCGGATATTTTTAAGCAAGATAACGACGGCGAAAAAGTAATTCATAAACTTCGCGAAAAAGAGTTGAAATTCGGCATAAAAAACGCGATAAATCCGCTTGATTTTTCATATACGTCGATTACGTATTCGTGGGTTATCGGTTGCGACCTCAAAAAAATCGGTACTTTCGGCGTTCCCGAAGGCGATATAATTCGTCATTTTAGAATGATTGTACAACTGCTAAAAACAATAAAAGCGCAGATAGACGACCCCGTAACCATAGAAAATCTTAACGCCGCAATGCGTCTGATAAATCGCGGAGCAGTCGACGCGGAAGCGGAATTGGGCGTTGAAGTCAATGTAAATTTATAAATTTAATTACGTTTTTAATAAATCTTTTTTACGGGCAAATTGCGATGCACAGACGAAATTCCGCTTATTCTTTTTAGTTCTTTAACGACTTCGTTGAGTTCTTCTTCCGATTTTACTTTAATCAAAATAATAAGTTTTATTACGCCGTGTCCTTTGCGAAAATCCAAACTTTCAGATTTTATATTCTTTTTTTCTAAATATTCGGAAATGTCTAACAAAGTTCTTTCTTTGTCGAGTCCTAAAATTGTAAGTTCTTGCGAAAATACGCCAAAATCGCCGCTTGTTGCCCAGTTGCAATAAATGACTTTGTCTTCGTCGTCGGCAAAAATAAACGCATTTTGACAATTTTCTCTGTGAATGCTTATTCCGCGCTCGCCGTTTGTGCGAAACGCTATTATTTTATCTCCCGGAAGCGGATTGCAACAAACGCCGGGACGTATAGAATTTGAATTTTTAAACGAATTTATAAGCAATCTGTGCCGCTTTTTTCCTTCAATCCAGTGCGCAAATTTTTTTAGTCCCGCTTCTTTTGTCATACTTCTTGTAAAATCGAGTATTTTATCGGTATTTATTTCGCCTGAATAAATTTTATCAAAAAGTATTTTTTCTTCCTGAATTCCAAAAAATTTTAATATTTCGGATTTATATTCTTCAAAACTTATCGGTTTGTTCAAATAATCGTAAGCGCTTATAAGCAAATTAAACGCTCTGTCGGTTTTGTCGTCGGTTTCAATTTGTTGAAGACGCTTTTTTATAGCAATTTTCGCTATGGGAGTTTTTGCTATCGAAAGCCACTCTATACTTGGTTTTGCGTCGGTGCTTGTAAGCAGGTCTATGGTTTCGTTGTTGTAAAGTTTTCTGCCTATGGGAACTATTTTTCCGTTTATTATTGCGCCGCTGCATTTGTTGCCTTTTTCGCTACTTAAATAATATGCCAAATCAAGCACGACCGAGCCGTCGGGAAGTTTAAAAAACTTTCCGTCTTTTTTTGTATAAACCGTAATTTCGTTTGCAAAAACGCCGCTTTTTAACATATTCAAAAACTCCGACGAATCGGTAAATTCCTTTTCCCAAAGCGGAAATTCGTCAAGCCATTTTATTTTTTTATTACTTCCTTTATAATCTCCGTGTGCGGCAAGTCCGTATTCGGCTTCAAGATGCATTCGCCAAGTTCTAATTTGAATTTCTACCTGCTGTCCCGTAGCGTCGTCTATAAGCGTCGTGTGAAGCGATTTATATCCGTTATCCTTTGGAATCGCAATATAATCCTTAATTTTATCGCCTATCGGATACCATATTGCGTGCAAAAGTCCTAAAATTTTATAACAATCCAACTCTTCCATACAAACGATACGACAGCCCAAAACGTCAAAAATTTCGTCATAAGGAACTTCGCGGTCAATATGCTTTTTGAAAATTGAATACATACTTTTTACGCGACCGGTTATTTCGTATCCGTCTATATAATTGTTTTTCAGCAACTTGTCAATTTTTCCTATAAATCCATGAATAATTTTATTGTTAAGTTCGCGTTCTATATTTATTTTTTCGCAAATAAGTTTATATTCTTTGGGATAAGCGTATTTCATAGACACGTCTTCGAGTTTGGTTTTTAGCGCGTAAACGCCAATTTCCGCCGCTATGGGAGCGTAAATGCTTATGGTTTCTTCGGCTATTTTTTTTTGTCTTTCGGGTGCAAGCGATTCCAACGTCGACAAATTATGAAGTCGGTCGGCGAGTTTTACCATAATCGTTCTCGGATTTCTCGATGTTGCAAGAATAATTTTTCTATACGTTTCGGCGACGTAAGTTTCCTTTTGCGTTTCTTTTTCCGTTCCCGTTACTTTTGTTACGCCGTCTACAATATCGGCGATTTCCGTGCCAAATAATTCTTGTAATGTGTCTAAACCGTATCTTGTGTCTTCTACGACGTCGTGAAGCAAAGCCGCGCAAATTGTTGAAGTGTCCTGTTTTAATTTACTTAAAATTACCGCGACGGAAATCGGATGCATAATATACGGTTCGCCCGATTTTCTTTTTTGGTCTCCGTGCGCTACAAAGGCAAATCTATATGCGCTTTCAATTTGCGGAAAATCAAAATAATGTTCCAAATATATCGCGATTCCCATTATTTTACTCATAAACGTATCGGCGGAATCGTTTATGTTGTCAAAAGGAATAAGGTGCGAACAGTCGTTAAGCAAATCGTCTTTGTTATCCGACAAGGTTTTCTTTTTCCTTTCTCAATTCAGTAAGTTTGCTTTCGACTTCTCCGAGTAAAAATCTCAGTTCGCTCGCTTTTTCTACCGCCGTCATAATTTCTTTTTCGTCCTTTTTGAGTATGGAAATTCTTGCGTTTACGTCGTCCGCCAAAAGCGAAAGTTTGTCGATGTCGCTTTCTATTTCCGAAACCTGCTTTTCTTTTTGGTGAAGCGTATCTATTCTGCTTTCTATCGTAGTAAGAATTTTAAGCGCGGTATCGGATTTTTCCTTCGCTTCGTTTACGGTGTTCAAATGGTCTTCTATGGTCGAAATACTTCCGTTTATTTTTGCTATAATTTCCGACAAACTGTCCATTCTTTCGTTTGCTTTGTCGATTTTCTTGTGTCCCGCGTCTATGGTTTCAAGTCGATATTCCATATTTGAAACCTGCGTGTCTATGTTTGAAATTCTGGAATTTATAGCGTCTATTCGTCCGCTGCGAAGAGAAATTTGTTCCATTTCCTGTTTGAGTGCGTTAATTAAATTTCTCACTTCCGAAACGCGCTTTTCCGCTTCGGCGACTAATTCTTTGTCGTCTTCTATCTTGGCTACGTGTTCTTGATATCCTTTCATAACCGTCGCGAATCTTTCTTCGTTTTTGTGCGAATTATTTTCAAAATCCGTGACGGATGCGTTAAATTTATCCAAAACTTTTTGCGAATCGACGGATTTTTGTTTAATATTTTCTACTATCTCTTCAAATTCGCCTTTTGCGCCGTTCAAACTTTCTCTTTCTTCGTTAAGTTTGTCAAAAAGTTCTTTAACTTCTACCGACCGCGCCGAAAGCGAATTGAAAGAACTTTCTATATGAACAAGTTTGTCTTTTTCTTTTTCAATCATTTGAACTTTCATATTCACGTCGCCCAACAGGTAGTTTAATTGGTCAAGACGTTTTTCCGTTTTTTCTATAAGCGCGTTTCTGTCTAATTGCGTTTCTATTTTGTTGTCTATGTTTGCGACCATTTCGTCGAGTCCCGAAAGTTTTTTGCTAACTTCGTCAATCATTAAAATTCGCTCGTTAATTTCGTCTATTCGCTGTTTTGCCGTTTGCGAAAGTACCGAAAGTTCGTCGAATTGCACCGAAATTATAGAAAAATCCTGTTCGCGTTTTTGCAGGTCGCTTGCGCGTTGTTCCAACTCCGCTTCTTTGCTCAAAATAACGTTTACTTTGTCGAGCATAGCGTTTATTCTTTTTTCCATAGACGACACGGATTCTTGCTTTTCGTCGACTCTTTTTTCCATAGACGACAAATCGTTTAATTTTGCGTCAATTAAATCTATTCGTTTTTCGGTTCTTTCAAAAACGTCCTGTTTAGTTTCAAATCCGACGATTCGTTCTTCGAGCGTTTCGATTCTTTGCGTTACCGAATCGAGCATTTTAATATCGTTGTCGGTTTCTGAAATTCTTTGTTTTATTTTTTCGACGTTTTTTTCGTAATCGACGATTTTAAGCATTGTGCTTTCCATATTTTTTTGATGCTGGTCAATAGTGTCGGCAAGCACTTTCGCGTTTCGTCCCATATTATAAACTTCGGAAATATTTTGCTGCGACGTTTTTATTTCGCTCGAATTGCTTTTTAAGTCGTCCGCAAATTTTCTAACGTCCGAGCACATAGTCGCGATTTCGTTTCGCAACTGCGACGTGCTTTCGATTTCCGTCAAAAATCTGCGAATATCGTCTACGCCCGCTTTGCTTTGATTAAACAACGTTTCGAGCCGAGAAAGATTTTTTTCTATCTTGCTCAAATCCGAATACTTTTGCTCCAAATGTTTCAAATCGCTGTCTATCTTCCAAGTGAGCGTATTTAGACGCCCCGCTTCTTCCGTCGCCTTTTCCACGACGACTTCCTGACGGCGCAGCCCGTTAATTTTGTTGTTGATATGTTCGGCAAGCGCATTTAACTGCTCGACCTTGTCTTTGGTTAATTTGTACAATCTCAAATCTTCTTCGAGAGCCGCCACAGGACTTTCTTCCTTTGTATTTTTTGAAAAAATAGCCATATTATTCTCCCCTTGCTTCGTTAATTACCGATTCTCTTGTTATTTTCCAGTTCCCATTTAGTAAAACTAAATTCAACTGTTTGAAACTCGAAAAATTCGTTCTTTCCGTTCTATATAACTGATTAAATCTGACGACAGCCGAGTTCTGCGTCATAGAAATTACGTTAATGTTATTAAGAATAACGGAAATTGTGTCATAAGACGCAAAAATTCCTTGTTTATTTGCCCGATACTGCCGCCAATTTGGAAATTCTTGCGCGTCGTAAAACGCCGAATATCTTTCAATATCTTTGCTGCTCCAGCCGATTGCCCAATTTTTTACGAACTGAATAATTTCCTGTTCGTTATGTATCGGAGTTCGCGTTTGCGCTTGCGTTGCCTGCGAAATTTGCGTAGGCGGCGTTGTCGTCGCGGGCGGCGTTGTTTGCGTTTGCGTTGTCGGTTGCGTCGTTTGCGTTTGTGTTGCTTGCGCTTGCGTAGTCGGCGACGGCGGAGTCCACGTCGGAATTTGCGCGGGCGTTGTCGGTTGTGCGGGCGTTGTTTGCGGTTGCGAAATTTGCGTAGTCGTCGGTTGTGTTTGTTCTGTCGTTGTCGCTTGCGCTAACGCCTGCGGCGGAGAATGCCGCGTCGGATTTACCGTCGGCTGTTGCGCGGTCAGAGTTATCGGCTGAAATTCTACGCTCGGACTTGGAAGTTCGCGCACGTTCGTTTTGCCGATTTTTTTGCCAGTGTTCGGGTCAATTCCAAATTCTTCGGCGACCAATCCTCTTTCCGTCCAAATTTCGTCCAAATTTATCAAACTTTTCAAATCGGAATAATATTCTTCTATAATAACTACGGGAGTAAGCAAGCCGTCTTCAATAATTTCGTTGATGTCGTTTATGTACGCGTTGTGCATAGAAATGCAGCCGCGAGAAATTATTGGAACCGTATTTTCAAACGTCCCGTGAACCCAAATTCCGCTTCCGCCTCTTTTTTCTCTTAAATCGTGTCTGTTCGGATAATTAAGCACATAAGCGTGCGGACCGTAATTTGCCGCGACTTCCGCTCCGTAAGTGCTTACAAGTTCGCTTTTTGTTTTTTTATCCACCATAAAATATAAACCTTCGGGAGTTTTTTTATCGCCTTCGCGCTGTTTTTTGCCTTCGTTTTCGCCGACGGCAATAGGATACGTTTTAATAACTCCCCACTTTTTTTGCCCCTGTTTTAATAAATATAAAATTCTATGATATTTATCGGCAAGAACCATATATTTCATAGTTTCCATTCCTTTTACGACGGGAAACGGCTCCAAAAATCTGTCGTTGTCGCTTTCGTCGGCGTTCATTTCGTATGTCGGCGACTCCAAAAACGACGTATCGACAACTAATTCGTTGGTTATTTTTGCGGTTTTATTTTTGAACGGAACATTTTTATAAATAAAAACGCATCCCGCGACAAAAAGCGCCGACGCCAAAAACAAAAGTATAAAAAACGGATGAATATAATATTTTCCGCGATACGCCCGTCTAACCTTTTGCTTGCGTAAATAAATCGTAAAAACGCCTGCGATATTTTTTCCAAGCAAAATTATAAAATCAAGGAAATTATGCACTTTTATTTACTCCCAAAACCTTAAAATTTTATTTATTCTCGTCAATAAATTCTTTTACCGCGTCGACGTGCATTATTCTTTCGTCGAGTTGCAGATATTTTTTTCCGAAATATCTCGCCTGCGTTAAAATTTCATCGTTTTCAAACACCAAACATCCTTTCGACAGCGACACGAGCGCGGAACGATATTCCGCCGATACGTCGCCCGAATAAACTATCGTGTTGCCTTCGTTAGAAAAGTTTGCCTCCGAATTTCCAAGAAACAAAAACGAAATATTTTCGCCGTCGTAATTTCTAAAAAATTCGTAAAAATTCTCTTCGAGCGAAACGTCCACGCAAAAAAATTCCTTTTTTACGCCGCGTTCTTTCAAAAACGTTTTGATAATTCGCAATATTTCCGTCGATAAACTCCATATTACGTTTACTTCGGGAATAAAAGACATTCCGCTTTTTAGCGTGGACGCTTCGTCTTGGATTCGCAAAATTTGGCATTTCAATTCGAGTTTTTTCTGCGGATTTCCAAAAAATATCGCCATCGGCGCGCTAATTCTTTTTATACATTTTCGCAAAAGCGGGCTGTTTTCCGCTCCTCTGCAATAAAGTACGTCCGTATGAATGTCTTTTAACATTCGTAAAAATTGCCTAAATTTTGCGCGTTCTTCCTTTGGCGAAGGAATTATAAGCGTTTCTTTTAATTTTTCCACCGAACTGAATATGTCGTAAATCTCCGTTTCGCTTATAATTCTAATCTTGCTTTCGGGCGATAATTCCGACAACGCGACGATATCTTCAATGACGAGGTCGGGCAAATCCGCGTTTGATAAAACGCAAGTTATCGACGAAACGCCTTGCAAACGCTCTGTAATCGGTAAAACCGCTTTTTTTGAATTTTTATTTTTTTCCATAAATTCCTTTATTTTTTGGTAAAAATAAATAATTTTCTTTGTCAAAAAGCGAAAAAAAGCGTATTTTTTTCAAAAAATTTTAATTTTTATTCAAATTTAATTGAATAGTTATAATTTTTTATTGACTTTTGCGCGGGCATAAAAGTATTTTCCCTTTGATTTTTACGCACTGTTAGCTCAGTTGGTAGAGCAACTGACTCTTAATCAGTGGGTCCGGGGTTCGAACCCCCGACAGTGTATTCTTCTTAAAATCGCGGAAGTGGTGAAATGGTAGACACGTCGGTTTCAGGTACCGATGGTTGTAAAATCGTGGGGGTTCAAGTCCCTTCTTCCGCATAAAAAATTTGCTCTCGTAGCTCAACAGGATAGAGCTCCGGTTTCCTAAACCGAAGAAACAGGTTCGACTCCTGTCGGGAGTAGTTTTTGTTTTTGGGGGGGGGAAAAGTAATGTATTCGGTAAAAGTTAATAAATTTTCTTAAAAAAGAAAAAATTTATGAAATAATATCCGTCAAATTATAGTAGAATTTATTATTTTTGTATAAAATAATACGACTATTTCAAATTTTTTTGGAGGAATTTATGGAAGAAAAGAAAGTTCGGACTTTTGAAGAGATTATGAAAGGTTTCGACAGAATAGAAAAGATGCAAGAAGAAAACGCAAAAGAACTTGCGGAGATGCGAGAACAGCAGAAAGAAAGCGCGAAGAAAAGTGAAATGGAAAATGCCGAGTTGAGAAAACAAATCGGCGGACTAAACAAAAGCGCAGGATTGATTGCCGAAGAGCAAGTTCTTGATTATCTTACCCGCACGATGACTTTCGGCGAAAATCATTACGATGCTATCCAGCAAAACGTTCATTCAAAGCGCACGCTTTCTAACGGCGAAAAAATAGAAGCGGAATACGACGTATTGCTGACAAACGACGTTTCGGTTTGCATAATAGAGACAAAAAGCCGCGCTCGCGAAGACGATATTAAGGATTTGGTAGAAAATAAAGCGGCAAAGTTAAAAAAATTGTTTCCGATTTTTGCCAAACATAAACTTTATTTGGGTATCGCCTCAATGAGTTTTGAAAAAGGCGTAAAAGACGAAGCGAAAAAATTGGGAATCGGCATATTAAAGCCAAAAGGCGATTTCGTTGAAGTTTATGATAAAAATTTGAAAGTTTATTAAATATTATGAAATATAAAACATTCGCGATTCCTTGTCTTCCGAGTACGGGAATGCACCTTGAAGAAATGGACAAATTTATTTTATCGCACAATGTCGTCGACGTAGAGAAAAAATTTTATCAAATAGACGGAGGCAACGCATATTGGGCTTTTTGCATAGGATATTTGGATTACGGCTCTACTCATTTGCGCCAAAACGAAAATTCCGCTTCCGTAGAAAAACCGGATTACGGCAAAATATTAGACGAAAAACAATATAAAATGTTTGAAATATACAAAGAAATACGAAAAGAAATCGCAAGAGAAGCGGCTCTTCCGCCTTATGCCGTTTTTAACGATTACGAATTATCCGAAATATCCAAAATTGAAACGCCCGACGAAAAAAATATTATAGGAATAAAAGGAATAAGCAAAAATAAAGTAAATAAATACGGCAAATCCTTGCTTGAAAAATATAAAAAATTACAAACGCAAGAAAATTTTGAAGAGAAAAAAGAAGAAAAAAGCGAAAAAAAGGACTTGTTTTAAATGAAACGCGTCGGTTTTTTAATCGAAGAAATTGCCGATATAAACAACTTGCACAAAGCGTTTTACAAAGCGCGAAAAGGTAAAGATTTAAAAAAGGACGTAATTGAATTTCGCCGAAATTTTGACGAAAATATACAAAAATTACACGACGAAATAATTAGCGGAAACGTTAATGTGGGACGTCATAATTATTTCAAAATTTACGACCCGAAAGAGCGTTTAATTTGCGCGGCGAGTTTTGACGAAAGAGTTTTACATCACGCGATAATAAATATTTGCCATTATTATTTTGAAAAATATCAGATAGAAGACAGTTTTGCGACGCGACTCGGCAAAGGGCAGTATTCGGCGTTGAACCGCGCGAGATTATTTATGAAAAAGTATAAATATTTTTGCAAAATGGACGTGCGAAAATATTTTGACAGCATAAGCCACGAGATTTTGCTTTTGCGTTTGTCGCATATTTTTAAGGATAAAAAACTTATGAAAATTTTTGAAAAAATTATACAAAGTTACAAAACGAAAGACGGTTTCGGATTGCCCATAGGAAATTTGACGAGCCAGTATTTTGCGAATTTTTATCTTACTTCCGCCGACAGATTTATTAAACAAAAATTACGTATTAAAGGATATGTTCGCTATATGGACGATATGGTTTTTTGGTGCGACGATAAAAAAGAAACGGTAGACGCGGCAAAAAAATTTTGCGATTTTATTGAAAACGAATTGAATTTGAAATTAAAGCCGAATTGCATAAATTTTTGCGAAAAAGGATTGCCGTTTTTGGGTTACGCGCTGTTTGAAAATTCGGTTCGTTTGAACAAATTGAGCAAGCGGCGATTTTTATCAAAATATAAAAATTATACGCAAAAATTAGAAATAGGGGAGTGGTCGCAAGAAGATTATGTCGCGCATATAAGACCGCTTTTTGCGTTTACGGAATATGCCGATACGAAAAGTTTCAGAGAAAAAATTTTAGAAAAATAAATTAAAAAAAACAAAAAAAACATATTTTTTTTAATTTATTCCGTATTTACATAGAAAAATGTATTATATTTCCCCCGAAAAGCGAAGAAAAAGTTTTTATTTTCATAAATTTTTCTTGCATTTTCATAAAAACAAATATTATATTATTGCCAAAAAATTAGGAGAAAGCAATGATTTCAAAGATTTTACTTGACGGGATTTTGTTACTTGATTAGGGCAAACTGCGCATTGGCGGTTTGTCATTTTTTACGTTTAAATTGAGTTTAATGGTGTTTAGTTGTGTGTTATATTAACTTTTTTTTTAAGGAGTGTGTTTTATGATGGGTAGCGTTAAAGCATTGAGCGCGGTCGCGTATTTATTTTTAATTTTATTCGCTGTGGGATGCGGCGACGATGACAATGGAGAGCAGACGGGTACTACTCCCGGCGGTGGGCAAAGCGGTGGTCAGGGAATACAGACCGCTATGATACAGGGGATAGAATGCGTGTGGGTAAAGGCGGGAAGTTTTACTATGGGCGGTAGTAATTTTGGTAATTCTTCAACTCAACAGGTAACGCTGACTCAAGATTATTGGATAAGTAAATATCCGATAACAAACGCGCAGTTTGGGAAAACGGTGGAAGGTAAATCTGACCATCCTGTTGTAAATGTGACTTGGACGCAAGCGAATGAATTTGCGCAGAGCAGAGGCGGTTTTTTGCCTACGGAAGCGCAGTGGGAGTTTGCGGCTCGCGGGGGAGTAAATAGCAAGGGATATATTTACAGCGGGAGCAATACGATAGGAGATGTTGCTTGGTATTCTGGCAATTCGGGAGGCAGTACGCATCCTGTTGGTCAAAAGCAAGCCAATGAACTTGGCATACACGATATGAGCGGAAACGTATGGGAGTGGTGCAGTGATTGGTACGGCTCTTATAGCACGACTGCAGTAACAAATCCCACAGGTCCTAGTACAGCCGACTTCCGCGTTTAACGCGGCGGCGATTGGTACAACGGCGAGCAGAGCTGCCGAGTGGCGTACCGCGGCAGACACGACCCGTCTGACAGCGGCAACAGCTTGGGCTTCCGCGTAGCGTTCCCCCGCAATTAAATACAGTTCCCGTCAACCCCACTCCGTTAGGAAGTGGGGTTCGGGTTTTCTTTTGAGTTGTAAAAAAACAAAAAAAACGGCTTTTGTGAATGTGGGTATTGCGAGCGTTAGCCGCTATACCCTCATCACAAAACCGTCCCCCGCCTGCAAGGCGGTGTATTGCTGTATTTCGTCGGCGGTGCCGACGAAATTTTTTTTTGGGGGAAAATTGAGGTTTTTTTTTGTTTGCGTTTTGTTTTGCGGCAAATATTATTTTTGTACGCAATAAAGAAAAAAATTGAAATTTTAGAGGTTGAATTATGGAAGAAAAGAAACTTTGGACATTTGAAGAATTTATGGCGGCGATGACGGAAAACGCGAAAAAAATGACGGAATTGAGAGAACTGCAGGAGAAAACTGCGAAAGGACTTGATAAAGTTGAAAAGATGCAAGAAGAGAACGCGAAAGGTTTCGCGGAATTGCGCAAATCTATGAAAGAAATGAGCAAAGAACTCGGCGGAATCGGCAGAAGCAACGGAGAGGTTGCGGAGGAATATTTTTTCAATTCTTTGAGTGCGACCAAAACTTTGGGCGGAGTTCATTTTGATTCCGTAGAAAAAAATTGGAAAAGTTCAATATCGCTTGAAAACGGCAAAACGCTCGACGGCGAATACGACATAGTACTTATAAACAAAGATTCTATGGGAATAGTAGAAGTGAAATTTAAGGTTCACAGAAAAGACGTGGAAAATTTGGCGAAAAAGCAAGTTGAAAGTTTTAAGCGTATATTTCCGAATTATGCGAAATACAAATTTTATTTAGGAATCGGCTCAATGAGTTTTAACAAACAAGCCGAAGACGAAGCGAAAAAATTAGGCGTCGCAATATTTAAGTTAAACGGCGACGCGGTGGAAATTATTGATAAGAATTTGAAAGTTTATTGAAAAAATTATGAAATATGGTATTATAAAAACGGATATTATACCGAGGACGACTTCCGCGTTTAACGCGGCGGCAATTGGAACAACGACGAGCAGAACTGCCGAGTGGCGAACCGCAACAACAACAACCCGTCTAACAGCAACAACAACTTGGGCTTCCGCGTAGCGTTCCCCCGCAACTCAAAAGAAAACCGAACGGACGAAATTCGGGAATGTATTTGAATAGGTATTTTATCCGAACCGCTAAAAACGGTTGAAAAGAGCGGCGAACCGTATTTTTTTGCGGTTTGTCGAAAACATATTCGCTTAGTAGGGCAATTTGTCTCGAACGCCGAATTTGTTCTGGGGCGTATTTTGCGTACGTCCCATTTTTATTTTTGCTCGGTAAAAAAACATTTTTTTAGTTTTTTCTGCATTTCAAAGTACGCAAATATTATATTACTCCCGAAAACTAACCCAAATTTGCCCAAAACAGGCAAAAAATAATGAAAGGAAATACGGTATGAAAAACAAAATTTTAAAAATGCAAAATAATTTCGCTATTTTGATTCAAGGGCCAACGCATCATTTTCGGATTTGCAAATAAAGTATTCAAAATCAACAACCTTCGCAAGCATCGCGGTGGTCTTTGCGTCGTGAACCCGGTTTACAAAATAGTTTGATAATCGCGACGGTAAATTTTTTGCCTTGCCAATGTAAATAATATGATTATTAATATCCCGCATAACATAAACCCCGGGTTTACTCGGGGTTAAACTTAATTTTCTTTTGATTAATTCTTGATTATCAGAGTCCAAGGTCACTTTCTGGCAACTCCGGATATTTTGTGCCAGGAATTAATTTTGCACCATTTAAAGTATCGGCACGGGCGCCTACCCGCACCCGGCCAAATAAATCTGAATTATTTTTACATGCTTTGTCAAATACGCTTCTTATACATGCGACATCACTTGCTGTTATTAACACATTCATTAATTCACCCGTTTTATCATCTGTTTCAATCCAGCCATATCCATTATGTGATATTCCTACCGATTGATCGTTATCGTCTTTATATTTATGGTATCCTTGAATCATTAACAATAAATTTGTAATAGTATCGCTTTCTATGATTTCTGTTGGGGCCGAGCCTTTAATCTGTACATCAATGTTACTGCCTTTATCTTGGTACTCTGGCCTCCATTCAATATTGACGCGCCATTCATTTGTTTCACGATCTTTGTAAATTTTTGTATTTTGTATGGTTGGTTTTTCTTCGCCCCGTAATGCAACGGTAACCGGAGTTTCACGGACGATATTGTTATAATATGTACCACCATTACCGGTGCCATATGACCCATTGTCCCATGTGTTTTGTTCTGGTTGGGTACAACCAACTGTAATAAATATAGTAACCCCGCTTGCCAACAAAACGGGTATCAAACGTGTTTTAATATTGCAATTTTTTCTTCGCACTTTATCGCGCGAATGTCTGTTATATCTGCTAATTCCTCTTTCTCCGTACATAAAACAACTCCTGTTTATTGTTATTTTCTTTATTTATCGTATAGAAAAAATACTATTTGTTATGTTATAATATGCAAGAAAAAATTCTAATTTTTGAAAAATTTAGGAAATTTTCCGCAATCCCCGATTGATTTCGGGGGCATCTATTTAATAATGTCCTTTTGCGGAAATAACGATTACCTTGACGATATTTTCTTCAATGGAATAAACAAGACGATGTTCGCCGCTTATTCTGCGAGACCATAAACCGCTTTTTCCGTGTTTCAAGCGTTCTGGTTTGCCCGTTCCCGTTTGCGGATGAATTTCTAATTCGGATAATAAATTAGTAAGTTTTTGCAAAAGCGGCTTGTTTCCGCTTCTCATTAGTTCCGCAATATCTTTTTCCGCCTTTTGGCTGTAATCTATTTTGTAAGACATTTTTCTCCGTGTTTTTCAAATAATTCTTGAATTACGGAACTGTCTTCAAGCGTAACAAATTCCGCAGTTCCGTTTTCTATTTCTTTAATTCTTCTATAGACTTCCCAATAATTTTCGGGAATATCCCACCACGGGTCGTTGCTCGGACTCGGATTTTCGTAGTTTCGGGAAAGTTCGCTTTTTTTTCGCAAATTATTTTTGTTTTTTGTTTTTAACGCTATCATAATTTTTCTCCTTTTTTTATTTATAATATACTATTTGCAATGCCAAATAAAATAAAAAAATTACAAAAAATTGTAAAAATCTCTGTAACAAACAACCCGTTTTACAGTATCAAATTAGGGATTTTACAAAGTAAAAACGAAGAACAACGTAAAGGGAAAAAATGA
>WRFX01000059.1 GCA_009787445.1 Chitinivibrionia bacterium
ATTTTTTTAAGATAAACGCCGTAAATTGAAAGCGTAGTCGCCACCATCGCAATGGCGACGTACATTGAATTATCGCTTAAAAATTTTGATATAAATTCAACAAACTGCATTTTTTTTCTCCATTAAAAAGAATAATTTTAAAGTAAAGAAAATAATTTTTATTTTATATGAAATGTGAAAAAAATTAAATTAAATAAAAAATTCCCCCTTCTTTCTTGAACCATTATTTTAGATATAAAATACTAAAAAGCCACCGAATAATTCCTTAATCCGATAACCTTTTTTTGTTTTAGGCGAGTTGTGTAACAAGTATGAAATACGCCCCCAATTTTTTTGTGGTGATTCGTATTATATTTCGGGAGTAGAAAATTTTCAGACCGTATTGTTTTTCATTTTTTTCATATCGTTTTTTAAGTAGTTTTAATTAGTTTTTCGGGAGAGAAATAATTTTTACGTTTCATAAAAAACAACCCGAAATTATGAAATAATACACAAAAAACAACGAAAAAAATTTTTATATTGACTATTGCAAAAGGCAATTATTATTTTATTTGTGCAAATAAGTGGTAAAAAGTGCAAATTACGGAATTTCCTGTGTTTGCTTAGGAGGATTTTATAAAAGCAAAAATTATTTCCGTCGGAACCGCCGTTCCGCAAACGGTAAAAGATAACAATTATTTCGCGGAATATTTGGACACTTCCGACGAATGGATAACCCAGCGGACTGGAATTAAAGAACGAAGAATTTGGGAAAACGCTCCCGACGACGCGGCGAGCGAACTCGGTTTTTTGGCGGCGAAAAACGCCATAGAAAAGGTACAAATTTTAGCGAGTTCCATAGATACCGTTATTTGCGCGACGTTTACTCCCGACAATTTTTTTCCTTCGACGGCTGCGCTAATTGCGGGAAAACTTGGAATAAAAGGCGGCTTTGCGTTTGATTTGTCGGCGGCTTGCGCGGGATTTACTTTTGGACTTTCTATTGCGGATTCGCTTATAAGAAGCGGACAAAGCAAGCGAGTGCTTTTAGTCGGAAGCGAAGTAGTTTCGCGCTCTCTCGATTGGAACGACAGAGGAACCTGCATATTGTTCGGCGACGGAGCGGGAGCGGTAATTTTGGAAGCAAGCGACGACGATAAAGGAATTTTATCCTGCGTAAATTATACCGACCCGAACGGTGCGCAATCGCTATATTTGCGCAGTTGGGGAGAAAAAAGATTTTTGGTTATGGAAGGGCAAAAAATTTACAAATACGCTTGCAAACTTATGCCCGAAATGGTGGAACAGGCGCTTGCGAAAATAAATATGGGAGTCGCGGATATCGATTTGCTTATTCCGCATCAGGCGAATGCGCGAATTATAGAAAGCGTCGGCGAAAGATTGGGACTTGGTGCTGAAAAAGTCGTCGTAAATGTGCAAAAATACGGAAATACGTCTTCGGCGACCATTCCTTTGGCATTGGAAGAAGCGTGGGACGGCAAACGAATCAAAGACGGCGATATTGTGGCTATGACTTCGCTCGGCGGCGGAATTACCGCAGGCGCGATTATAATGAGATTTTAAGGAAGGAAATTTAATGAGAACTGCATTTTTGTTTCCCGGACAAGGTTCGCAGACCGTCGGAATGGGAAAAGATATTATAGAACAAAGCGATTTCGCGAAAAATCGTTTTCAAGAAGCGAACGATATTTTAGAACGCGATTTGACAAAAATAATTTTAGAAGGTCCCGAAGAGATTTTGAAACAAACGCAAAATACGCAACCCGCATTGTTTTTAATAGAAAGCGTAATTTGCGATTTGCTGAAACAGAGCGGATTTTTCCCGTCTTATACGATGGGGCATTCTTTGGGCGAATATTCCGCGCTTTACGCGAGCGAAGTTTTTGATTTTGAAACGGGAATAGATTTGGTGGCAAAACGCGGCGAACTGATGGCTTGGGCGGGCGAAAAATCCAAAGGCGCGATGGCGGCTATTTTAGGTATGGAAAAAGATAAAATAATATCTATTTTGCTCGACGTAAAAAACGGAGTAGTAGTTTCCGCAAACGAAAATTCTCCCGAACAACTTGTAATTTCGGGCGACGCGGCGGCGGTAGAAAACGCTTGCGAAGCGCTTAAATCGGCGGGGGCAAAACGGGCTATTATGCTTCCCGTAAGCGGCGCGTTTCATTCTCCGCTTATGAAACCTGCGGCGGACGAATTTTCTAAATATTTGCAGGACAAAAAATTCGCAAACGCGAAACATCCGCTTATTACAAACGTTCGCGCAAAAGCCGAAACGGACGGCGAAACGCTTAAATCGCTTTTGGTAGAGCAACTGCTTTCGCCTGTGCGCTGGGTCGATTGTCAAAAAGAATTGTTTGCCGCAGGAATCGGCAACGCGATAGAAGTCGGTCCCGGAAACGTGCTTAAAGGACTCGCAAAAAAGACGGTCGAAGAGTTTAACGTAGCGAATTGCGCAAATTGGGAAAATATAATTTCGATTGTGGAACAATACAAATAAAAGGAGAATAAATGATAACGCTTAAAGGAAAATCCGCGCTCGTTACGGGTTCGGGAAGAGGAATCGGAAAAGAAATAGCCGCAAAGTTTGCCAAAGCGGGCGCGGATATTTGCGTAAGCGATATTGATTTGGCGACGGCGCAAGAAACCGCGCAAGAAATTGCCAAAGAATACGGCGTAAAAACTATTGCGCTCGCCGCAAACGTCGCGAAAGAAGAAGACGTAAACGAATTGGTGAAAAAATTTGTGGAAGAGTTTGGTAAAATCGATATTCTTGTGAATAACGCGGGAATTACGAAAGACGGACTCGTCATCGATATGAAAGAAAGCGACTGGGACGCGGTTATAGACGTAAATCTTAAAAGCGCGTTTCTCTGCACAAAAGCGGCTACGCGCTATATGCTAAAAGCAAGAAGCGGAAGAGTGATAAATATCGCGTCGATTTCGGGGCAAATCGGACTTCCCGGACAGGCAAATTATTCGGCTTCAAAAGCGGGAATGATTGGACTTACGAAAGCGGTCGCAAAGGAAGTCGCAAAGCGTTCGGTAACCGTAAATGCGATTGCGCCCGGATTTATCCGCACGGCGATGACCGACAAACTTTCGCCCGAAGTCGTAAAAGGATACGAAGACGCGATTCCTATGAGAGTGTTGGGACTTCCCGAAGATATTGCCAATAGCGCGCTGTTTTTGGCGAGCGATTTGGCGGGTTATATAACGGGACAGGTTATCGCCGTAAATGGCGGATTGGCTATGTAAAAATTTTTTTTGGAATATACATTTTTTTTAATTTTTAACAAAGGAGTATTATTATGAGTGCAAATCTTGCGAAAGTTCAAGAAGTAGTTGCGAAACAGTTGGGTAAAAGCGTTGACGAAATAACGCCTGAAAAGAAATTTGTCGACGATTTGGGCGCGGACTCGCTCGATTTAAGCGAACTTATTATGTCGTTTGAAGAGGCGTTTGGAGTCAACGAAATTTCCGACGAAGATTCGCAAAAATTCATAACTGTCGGCGACGTAGTAAAATACGCGGATTCGCTTTAATTAACAGCAAAAACGGGCAATTAAAATATAAATAGTTGTCCGTTTTTGTTTATGGAAAAGTTATGATTGACGAGCAACTTGGGAAATTAAAACAGAGTATTCTTAACGGCGAAAAAGTAAACGCGAAACTATTTAACCGTCTTGTACTCGGAAAAGTTTCGCGCACTTTTGCGCTTACGATTAGAGCGTTGGGCGAGCCGTTTCGCGAACCCGTGCTTGTGGGATATTTGTTTTGCCGAATTGCCGATACGTATGAAGACAGCGAAATTTTATCGGTAGAGCAAAAAACGCAGGCGCTCGACAATTTTAGAAAATTGTTTTTGAGCGAAGGAAAAAAGTTAAAATATTTAGATAAAATACGCGACGTTTGTAGCGACTTCAAAATTGACGACGACGAAGAATTTTTGTCGCTTTATCCCGAAACGGCGTTTGAAAGATATCGCACGTTTCCCGACGGAGTAAAAAAATCGATGATTTCTACCGTTTGCGAAATGGTCGATGGAATGAAAAAAACGGTAATTCGTCAAAATTCGCAAGAAAAAATAGGAACAAAATCGCTCGAAGAACTTGAAGAATATTGCTATTTTGTCGCGGGAACGGTCGGAAATATGCTAACAGATTTATTTCTTTATTATTCTCCTTGGATAAACGAAAAACTTTACGAACAAATGTGCGAACACAAACTCGCGTTCGGCGAAGCGTTGCAACTTACCAACATTATAAAAGACGCGATGAGCGACTTAAAACGCGGCGTAAGTTTTATTCCGCGAGATTTGGCTTTGCAGCACGGCGTCGATTTGGAAAAATTGTATTTGTCTAAAAATCGCGAACAAGCGCAAAAAATTATGAATATTCTTATAATAAAGGCGGTAAAATCGCTGAATCGCGCACTGCTTTATTCGATTTTAATACCGAAACAGGAACCGCGAATGCGAATATTTTGCGTAATGCCGATACTTTTTGCAATAAAAACGCTCGCCATCGCGGTAGAAAACAGCGACGAACTTTTGGACTCGACCGGCGCGGTAAAAGTTACTCGCGAAGAGGTTAAAAGCACGATAAATTTTGTTACGATGAACTGCGTTTGGGATTATCAATTGGTCGTCGCATACGAAAAGGACTTGAAAAGAGTAGAAAAAGCGTTGGGAATACAGATAGAAATTCCGTTCAAAAAAGCGGGTTTTTTGCCGATAGTTCATTTGACGGAATAAAATTTATTCTTTCAAAAATTTAATGTTCGTTTTTTTTATAAAAAAATAAAACATTTTCGGTCGCAATAACAAGCGCATTTCGTATTTTTATGTAAAATCAGGTTGAAAGGGAAACGCATAATGAAAAATACGCCTGCTAAAAAACCGCCGCCGATGATGACGCAGTATTACAGGATAAAGGCGGAATATCCCGATACTGTGCTTCTTTACAGAATGGGCGACTTTTACGAGACCTTTGAAGAAGACGCGAAAATTACGTCGCGGGTTCTCGGTCTCACTCTTACAAAACGCAATCACGGCGGGGAAAACGACACGCTTCTCGCCGGATTTCCTTATCACGCCATAGACAAATATCTTCACAAATTGGTAAAAGCGGGATACAAAGCCGCCGTTTGCGAACAAGTCGAAGAATCAAAAGACGCAAAAGGAGTCGTTAAGCGCGAAGTAGTGGAAGTTGTAAGTTCGGGAACGGGCGTGGGCGACGGTTTTTTGGACGAAAAAAGCGACAGCAATATAATATGTATTTGCGAAGAAGACGACAATGCGGGTTTTGCGGTTTGCGACGTTTCCACAGGTAATTTTTCGGCGGGAATTTTGCAAAAATCCGAAATTGACCAGCGAATTTCGCAAATTCAGCCGAACGAAATTCTTTTAAGCGACAATAAAGCGGGCGCGCTTTTGGGAATTATAAAAAAAAGTTTTCCCGATATTCCCGTTTCGTTTGAAGCCGAAATTTTGTTTAATTTTGAAACGGGGCAAAAAAAAGTTTGCGAACATTTTAACGCCGTTTCAATAAATTCGCTTGGACTCGAAGACAAAAAATCGACGGTAATCGCGGCGTCCGTTCTTTTGCAATATATAAAAAAATTAAAGAAAAACGATTGCGCGCATATCTCAAAAATAAACATAGACAGCGCGGAAAAATATGCGTATATAGACGCGGCTACAATAAGAAATCTTGAACTCTTAAAACCAATTCACACCGACGAAACGGGCGGAACGCTGGTCTCGGTTTTGGACTGCGCTTCTACGGCTATCGGCTCGCGCCTGCTTAAACGCTGGATAGTCAATCCGCTTGCCGACGAACAGGAAATAAGCAATCGGCTCGACGCGGTAGAATTTTTTTACAAAGAGATGGAAACTCGCGCGCAAATAGAAAATTTTTTACGCCAAATTAGCGACCTCGAAAGAATTATCGGAAAAGTTTCGCTTCAAAGAGTAAGCCCGAAAGATTTGGACGGCTTAAAAAATTCCATAACGCTTTTTCCGCAAATAATTGCGCTAGTTAAAAATTGTCCGCAAATAATGATTATCCAAATTTCGCAAAAAATAGACGGTTTGCAGGAATTAGCCGAAAAAATATCTAAAACTATCGTCGAAAATCCGCCTGTCTCCGCGACTTTGGGCGACGGAAATTTAATTTGCACGGGAGTTAGCGAAGAGTTAGACAATTTGCGAAATTTGCAAAACGACACGAAACAATTTATCGCGAAATTGCAAGAAGAAGAGCGCAAAAAAACAAATATCGACAACTTAAAAGTCGCGTTTAACGGCGTTTTCGGATATTTTTTTGAAGTTTCAAAAGCGCAAATGTACAAAGTTCCCGATTATTTTATAAGAAAACAAACTCTTGCCAACGGAGAAAGATACATAACGCCGAAATTGAAAGAATTTGAAGAAAAAGTTCTAACCGCAAACGAGCGAATTGCAACTTTGGAAACGAAAATTTTCGGCGAATTGAAGGATTTCGTCGCGCAATTTTGCGTAAAAATTCAGGAAGCGGCGGAAAATATCGCAATTTTGGACGTATTGTGCTGTTTTGGAAAAATCGCCTCGCAAAATAATTATTGCCGTCCCGTTTTGACGAAAAACTGCGATATGTTAATAATAGACGGCAGGCATCCCGTTGTCGAAACTATGACAAACGAACAATTTGTACCGAACAATACCGACCTTACTTCGCAAAAGCAAATTTTAATAATTACGGGACCGAATATGGCGGGAAAATCCACTTATTTGCGGCAAAACGCGCTTATCGCTCTTATGGCGCAAATCGGATCTTTCGTTCCTGCAAAACAGGCGAATATCGGAATCGTCGACAGATTTTTTACGCGGATAGGAGCAAGCGACCGTCTTGCTCGCGGGCAATCTACGTTTTTGGTAGAAATGATAGAAGTAGCCAATATATTAAACAACGCCACTGAAAAATCGTTAATATTACTCGACGAAGTAGGACGCGGAACTTCCACTTTCGACGGATTAAGCATCGCTTGGGCGACGGCGGAGTATTTGCACGACAGATTTTCAACGAGCGTAAGAACTTTTTTTGCGACTCATTATCACGAATTAACCGAATTGGCGCAAAAATGCAAACGTATGGAAAACGTGCATATTTCCGTAAAAGAATACAATCACAACATAATATTTTTGCGAAAAATCGTTCACGGCGAAAGTCCGCATTCTTACGGAATAAAAATTGCGCAACTTGCGGGAGTGCCAAAAACGGTAATTGAACGAGCGCAAGAAATATTGCAAAATCTTGAAGGTCGCGAAGAAAAAAGTTCTCTTAACCAAAA
Organism: Chitinivibrionia bacterium; assembly: GCA_009787445.1. Classification (GTDB taxonomy): domain Bacteria; phylum Fibrobacterota; class Chitinivibrionia; order Chitinivibrionales; family Chitinivibrionaceae; genus WRFX01. The sequence continues at coordinate 7,336 of WRFX01000059.1, forward strand.
GAAATCGCGCGAAAAACCGCAGAGTCCGCAGATGAGCATATTTGATTCTTTTGTAGAAAGTAAAATAGAAAAAACGCTCAAAAATACCGACATAAACAGTTTAACGCCGATGGACGCGCTAAATTTACTTTGCGAATTGAAAAAATTATGCTAAATTATTAAGGCAATTATTATTTTATACTAAACTTTTTAAGGAAAAGAGAATAAATGTCGAAAAAGAAAGCGCCGTTTTCAAAAAAACAAATAGAAAATTTGCTGCAAACACAGCAAACTCCGTTTTATATTTACGACGAAAACGCTATGGTTAAAAACGCGCAAAAACTTAAAAACGCCTTTGCGTGGGCAGATTTTAAGGAATATTTTGCCGTAAAAGCAAACGCGAATCCTTTTATTCTTAAAATACTTAAAAACCAAAATTTCGGCGCGGATTGTTCGTCGCTTGCCGAACTTGTTTTGTCTGAAAATTGCGAAATTTTGGGTGAAAATATAATTTTTACTTCAAACGACACTCCCGCAAACGAATTTGAAAAAGCGAAAGAACTCGGCGCGATAATAAATTTCGACGATATTTCGCACATAAAATATTACGAAAAAAACGTCGGCAAACTTCCAGAACTTGTGTGCTTGCGCTATAATCCGGGCGACTTGAAATCGGGAAACAACATTATTGGAAATCCGCTCGAAGCAAAATACGGTTTTACGAAAAAACAACTTTTGCAAGGTTATGAATATTGCAAAAAAGCGGGAGTAAAACGCTTCGGACTTCACGCTATGGTCGCTTCTAACGAATTGGATTATAAATATTTTGTAGAAACGGCGAAAATTCTTTTTGAAGAAACCGCTGAAATTTCAAAAAAATTAGGAATTTCGTTTGAATTTGTAAATTTGGGCGGAGGCATCGGTATTCCGTATCGTCCGCAAGAAAAGGAAGTCGATTTGCAAAAACTCGGCGGCGAAATTAAAGAATTATACGAAAAAATTATCGTTAAAAACGAACTTGCCCCGTTAAAAGTTTTTATGGAATGCGGACGAATGATAACGGGACCTTTCGGATATTTGGTGAGTAAAGTTTTGCACGAAAAAAACACGTACAAAAAATTTATCGGACTTGACGCCTGTATGGCAAATTTAATGCGTCCCGCTTTATACGGCGCGTATCATCATATCAGCGTTTTGGGAAAAGAAGACGAAAAGTGCGAGATAACCGCCGACGTTACGGGTTCTTTGTGCGAAAACAACGATAAATTTGCCATTGACAGAAAATTGCCGAAAGTGGAGATTGGCGATATTTTTGTCATTCACGACGCGGGCGCGCACGGTTATTCTATGGGATTTAATTACAACGGAAAATTGCGGTGCGGCGAATTTTTAATGCGAGAAAACGGTGATTTTTTGAAAATTCGACGCAGCGAAACAATAGAAGATTTGTTTGTAACTATTGATATTAAAAAGTTAAAGGAGTTTTGAATTATGTCGGGAAACCTTATCAGAATCAAATTAAAAGCGCTTTTTATGAAAGACGACTTGGTCGACTTGTATCTTAAAAGATACGGCGAAATCTTAAATATGTCATACGTTGACCAACTCAAAGAAGAAGTGCGGGCATTGCAAGCGGGAGAAATAACCAAAATAGACGTGGTGCCAAGCGGTAATTTCAAATACGACGACCGTAACGACGCTTCGCTTGCGGCTCATAACAGAGAAACGGCGTCGGCGAAGCGCACAAAAGTTAAACTGAAAGCGCTTCTAATGAAAGACGATTTAGTGGAAAAGTATCTTGAAAAATACGGTGAAATAATAAATCCCGTATTTGTGGAGCAACTTAAAAAAGAAGCGGAAAAAGTTGAAACGGGGCAAATTCAGGTTGTCAACGGAAAAGCCGCAGTCGACCCGATTTACAAAGTAGAATATCAGTGTCCCGCGTGTAATTGCAGCGAAGTAGTAGGTTACAGTTTGCGTTCAAAAAGTCAGGCGATTGAAGACACTATCTTTCTCGTTCCGCAATATTCGGGGATTTCGCAATATTTCGCGGTGGATTTTAATCTTTTGCAAACGACGGTTTGTCCGCGTTGTTTATACGCTTCGCCCGACCCGAAGGATTGGAAAAGAGCGTCGCAATTTACGGGTTCCATTACGGAAAGTCAGTTGGTCGTTCATACGAAACTTCTTGCGGAAATAAGAAGTCAGGAAGCCGAAAGAAAAAGCAAATTTCCCGAAGCAAAAGACGACCCGAATTATTTTCATCGTCCGCGAGATTATAAAAAAGCGCTTGAATCGATTGTGCTTTCGGTTATGCGCGCCGAATTGGAGAAAAAGCATTCTCTTCCCGCCGCAGATTACAAAATTGCCCGATATTACTTAAAAATAGCCGACATTAAAAAGAAAAATTCCGAAGATTACAAGCCGATTCTCAAAGAAGTGGAAAAATATTTTACGGCTGCCGCCATAGAAAACAGAGGCGACAACGTTACCGTAGAAATGGAATGCATTTATCAGGTTATCGCGTTAAATTTGTATTTTGGAAACAAAGAAAAAGCGGCGCAATATATAAAAATGGCAAAAGACGCGCTTAACGCAAGAGACCAAGATTTTCAAACGGACACGCATTCAACGGAATTGAAGGCAAAATTTAACGAAGCCGATAAATGGGTGCGCAAAATAGATACTATTTGGGAATACAGGGACGAGCGGGATTTTTGGGAATCGAAAGTATAACGCAATTATAGTTTTTTTAGCCATTCCATAGGGTCTAACGCGTTATTTTCGTGTCGGATTTCGAAATGCAGTTTGTTGCCTTCGAGCGAACCGCTTTCTCCGACCGTTCCTATTTTTTGCCCTTCGGTTACTCTTGTACCTTTTTCAAGAAAATTTTGGTCTAAATGCGCGTAAATTGTTAAATATCCGCCAAAGTGATTTATTATCATAAGTTTTCCGTAACCGCGCATTCTGCCTACAAATTCCACAACTCCCGACGAAACCGATTTTACCGCCGCGCCGTTTGGGGCTTCTATATCGATTCCGTTATTTACTATTGTCGTTTTGTATTCGGGATGAATTATTTTGCCAAAATATGTTAAAACTTTGCCGTCGGTCGCCCAAGGAAGTTTGCCTTTTTTCTCCGCAAATTTCGATTTTTCTTCGGTGGTCGTTACGCTGATTTCCACTATCAAATCCTCGACCATTTTGCTGAGTTCGGTCTGCGCGTTTTTGTATTCGTTCATCGAAATTTCCCATTTGCTTTTTTCGTCGCGCAATTCTTCCAAGAATTTTTTTCTGCTTAAAACCTGCGCGCTTACTTTTTGACTTTCTTCGCGACGCTCTTTCAAAAGTTCTTGCAAATGCGCGTCTTCGGCTTCGTAAATTTTTGTTTGCTCTATGAGTTCCTGTTCGTTTTGTCTTATGGTATCGAGCAGATTTCTGTCGTATTTGTTCAGGTCGCGCATATATCTTATGCGACTTACGATTTCTTTTGGAGAATCCGTTTCTAACATCATAGATAAAATTGTCGGGTCGCCCATTTTGTATATATTTTGAAGGCGTTTTATCATAACTTCTTTGCGTTTGTTCAATAATAATTGCGTTTGAACGAGAGTATTCGCGGTTTTGGTTTTTTGTATATTCAGGGAATCAATTTGCTTTTCTACGATGGAAATAAGATTTTTGCCCGTTTCGATTATTTTTTCCATTTCGTTTAATTGCGAAAGTTGCTCGTTTTCTTTTTGCGAAAGTTCCAAAATTTTTTTTTCGCTTTGCGATATTAAATTTTGCAGAGAATCCGAACGGCTTTTATGGTCTTGTATCTGCTTTTCCAAATCCGTGGCGCTCGTCGCGCAAAATATTGTTTGCGCAAAAATCAAAAAGAACAAAATCGTGAATTTTTTCAATATAAACTCCTTTTTGGAGTAAAAAATACACCTTGCAGGATTCGAACCTGCGACCTACTGCTTAGAAGGCAGTTGCTCTATCCAGCTGAGCTAAAGGTGCGACGTTTTTGGTCGGAGAGACAGGATTTGAACCTGCGACATCCGGTTCCCAAAACCGGTGCGCTACCGGACTGCGCCACTCTCCGAATTGTGGGCAAAATACTATATTACAACGTTAAAAATCAAGTTTTTTCTAAATTCTTGTGCGTAAAAGTCCTCTTTGCGATTTGTCAATAAAATCTAACATTCGTTTGCTAACGTCGTTTTGAGGCAATTCTTCGGCGATTTTTGCCTTCGCTTCTTCAAGCGACAACCCGCTTCTGAAAAGCAATCTGTGCATTTTTTTTATCGCGCTTACGTCGTCTTCCGAAAATCCGTTGCGCTGCAAACCTACTTTGTTGTGACCCGCAATAAAAGTATTTCCGTCCGACATTCCGACAAGCGAATACGGCACCACGTCCATCGTCGCGTATGAATACGCTCCCATAAACGAATAATCGCCTATCTTTACAAATTGATGAACGCTTACGTTTCCGCCGCAAATTACGTTTCGTCCGACTATCGTATGCCCAGCCATTGCCAAATTATTGGACGCGACAAAAAAATCGCCGACTTCGCAATCGTGCGCGACGTGGCAATAGGCAAGCAAGGCGCAGTCGTTTCCGATTTTCGTAATTCCGTCGTTTGCCGAAGTTCCCTTGTTTATCGTTACAAATTCGCGAATTATCGCTCTGTCGCCGATGGTCAAACTTGCGTCTTCGTCTTTGTATTTTAAATCTTGCGCGATGGTTCCGACGCTTGCGCCGTTAAAAATTCTGCAATCTTTACCGATTGTCGTGTTGCTTCCGATATACGCGTTTGCGCCGATAGTCGTGCCGTTTGAGATTTTTACGTTATCTTCAATTACCGCAAACGGCGCGATTTTTACGCCGTCGCCCAATTCCACATTTTTGCCGACAACCGCTTTTTCGCTGATTTCTACGCTCATTATTTTCTCCTATACGTTTATCATACAAGTTAATTCCGCTTCGCAGGTAACTTTTTTGCCGACTTTCGCTTTTGCCGTGCAGACAAAAATATTTCGTCTTTGTTTGGTAATATTTACTTCCAAAATTAACTTGTCGCCCGGACGAACGGGATTTCTAAATTTGCAGTTGTCGATTCCCATATAAAGCATAGATTTTTGCGGCGCGTCCGCTTTTTCGTTGTGTAAATCTTCGCACAAAACCATAATTCCGCCCGCTTGCGCCAATGCTTCTAATTGCAAAACGCCCGGCATAATCGGATTTCCCGGAAAATGCCCCTGAAAGAAATGGTCGTTAAACGAAACGTTTTTATACGCGACTATTTTTTGCCCCGGCACAACTTCGTCGACTCCGTCTACGAGTAAAAACGGATAACGGTGCGGAAGCATTTTCATTATGTCTTCAAAAGTTATTTTGTTCGCTTTTTCTTTTTCCGCTCTTTTAACCAAATATTCGCGGATTCTTTTTGCAAACGCTTGATTTGACGAATGTCCGCTTCGCGCCGCCATAATGTGTCCTTTTATCGGCTTTCCGAGCAGATACAAATCGCCTACCAAATCGACCGCTTTGTGGCGGCAAAGTTCGTTTGGAAAACGAAGTTCGCGATTGCTTAAAAAGCCGTTTGTTCCGGGAAAAATCTTGCTTGAATTTGGAAAACTTTTCGCTAACTCCGCCGCGCTATTTTCGTCTATTGGAATGTCTTGTACGACCATTGCGCTGTCTAAATTTCCGCCTTTTATAAGTCCTTGTTTTGCAAGCGTTTCCACTTCCGACAAAAAGCAAAAAGTTCTCGACGGCGCAAAATCAACTTCAAAATTGTTAAAATCAAACATCGTCGTATGCTGCGCGCCGATAATCGGACTTTTGTAATCGACCATAAGCGTTATATAATAATTGTTTGCGGGAAAAACCGACAACGCAATATTGTTTTCATTATATAGCCACATCGGTTCGTCAAATTCTATGTATTCCTGTTCGGCGTCCTGCTCTTCTTCGCCCGCTTCGGCTATCAATTCTATAAACGGTTTTGCCGAACCGTCCATAATCGGAACTTCTTCGGCGTTTATTTCAATTCGACAGTTTGAAATTCTTTTTGCCGCCAGAGCCGCCATCAGATGTTCTATCGTAAAAACCTTAACGTCGCCGATTCCGATTGCGGTTCCGCGCGCGTCGCCTACTATATAATCGATATCGGCGGGAATTTCTACTTTTTCCGGCGTATCGATTCTTACAAATTTAATTCCGTCGTCGATTTTTGCGGGATTTAGCGTTACCGACACTTGAACTCCCGTGTGAAGTCCCGTTCCCGAAAACGAACAACTTTTTTTAATTGTTTTCTGTTTCATTTTTCCTCCTTATTTTCAAGTAAAATAATAAATTTAACAATATATATCGCAGGAAAAATTGATTTGCGAAGGTTTTTTGTTGAAAATTCTCAAAATTCAAATAAAAATCGGATTTAAAAAACGAAACGCCGTCTTGGGGAAGGCGGCGTTTCTTTCAAACGTTTTAAGATTTCTCTGCCTTACAAATTGGGGGAAGTTCGGCAGAAACACACAAGGGAGGTGTTAAATCTTTTTCGTTTCCTATTTATTGTATCGGCAGGTTTTTAAAAATACTTTATACTTTTCTTAAAAAAGTTTATTTTTTCTTTAAAATTTCGGTTTCGCCGCGCATTTGTTCTAATTGCGGATATTCCGCAGACAGAATTTCGTAGATTTGCAGAGCCGTTTCTTCCTGTCCGCATTCCACGGCGCTATCGAACAAATTCAAAAAAACGTCGCCGTTCAGGGGATTTATTTTCAGCGATTCAAAAAACATCAAAAACGCTTCGTAATATTCTTTCGCGTTAAATTGCACGATTCCAAGTCCGTTATACACTTCCGCGCATCCGCCGACCGTGTCCGCGTGTTCTATAAACGCTTTTAACGCCTCGATATATTCGCCGTTTTTAATAAAATATTCGCCTTTTTCGATAAGCGGATGCCAATATCCGATGTCCAATGCGCGCGCGCTTTTGTAAATGTCGTTTTCGGGGTCGGTTATCGCTTTGTGGATTATCGTAATATCGTCGTTTTCAGGATTATCCAAAGCCGCTTTTTCAAAAACGGGAGCCATATCGTCAATTTTATGAAGTTTAAACGACGCGTCCAACAAATTATTCAAATAATCTTCGTTTGAGTTGTCCAAATTTACCGCCTCCCGAAACAGCACGAAAGCGTCTTGCCAGCGGCTTTGTTTCCACGCGATAAATCCCAAGCAGTTGTAAGCGACCGCGGCGTTTGGGTCTTCGTCAATAATTTCAATAAGGGCGGTCATCGCGTCGCCGTAGTTGCCGTTATCGATATCCTGTTCCGCTTTTGCAATTTTTTCAGCGTAATTATCAGACATAAAAACTCCTTTTTCATAACTCTTGTTTTTACAAAAATACTTTTTATCAGGTAAATAATGCGGCTTTTTGCGTATTTTTTTAATGTTTTTTAAGTTTATCGGCAACGGGAAATATTATCTTGACTATTTTTTTATAATTTTTATCGATAAATACAAATTAAAATATCAGTTTGCGGAAAATACCACGCGAAATCCTAAACTGCCGCTGCGATACGACTGATAACCGTAATATCTGCTCGCGACTCTGCAATGCCGCTCGTCGAAACTCCAACTTCCGCCGCGCATAACGCGACTGACGCCTTTTGTCGAACCGTTTTTAGGATACGAACCGTACCAGTCGCCGCACCATTCGTAAACGTTTCCGCTCATATCGTATATTCCCAATTCATTGGGCTTCTTTTGTCCTACCGCTTTTATTCCGCTGCTCGAATTGTTGTGATACCAAGCCACATCGTCCAAATTGTCGCCGCCGCTGTAAATATATCCTTTGCTTTTAACTCCTCCGCGCGCCGCAAATTCCCATTGCGCTTCGGTTGGCAACTGTCCGCCTTTGCCGTTAGCCCATTCGTTTGCTTGCGTCCAAGTTATATTTACGACGGGATTATTGTCGTTTTGCGAATTGCCGTATTGAGCGTTGGTTACAGGATATTTGCTTATCCAAAAATCTTGATTTATCGTAACTTGATGTTGAGTTTCATCGCTTTTGCGATTAGATTCGTTAGACGGACTTCCCATTGTGAATGTTCCCGCTTTTACCAATACGCATTCTATTCCGTTTATTACTTTGGCGGTGATTTTTTCGTCGTATTCGCCGACATTATTTTGCGCTTGTCCAAACGATTTTACTGGCAAAAAACACAAAATAAAGAAATAAAGAAAATACGCTTTTTTCATAAGATTTTTGCCTTGTCGGAGTTGAAAGTTAAAATGCGTTTTAAGCGCGTTTTTAATGCGTTTAAGAGGCGGTTCTTTCCAAAAATCTCTTTTACCCCCCCCCCCC
>WRFX01000060.1 GCA_009787445.1 Chitinivibrionia bacterium
CATAAGAATAAAATATAATGCGGTACGTACCAAAATAGCGAAATTATTTTGCATTTTTGAAATTTTGTTTTTCATACCGTATTTCCTTTCATTCTTTTTTGTTTGTTTTTGGGCAAGTTTTGTGTTAGTTTTCGGGAATAAAATAATATTTGTAGTTTGGAAAAAGCAAGAAATATTTATGAAAAAGCAAACTTTTTCTTCGCTTCTTCCAAAGAATGTCCGCTTTCCCAAAAATTAAGCAAATTTTGTATGCCCTGTTGCATTCCCTGTTGCATTCCTCGTTGCACGCCCTTTTCCATTCCTTCTTCAAGCCATTTTTGCTCGTAATAACCTACAAGTCCTCGCTTCTTCATCTCTTTTACCAATGTTCCCCATTTGTTCATATTCGCCTCCTGCGATAATATTAAACCGTTTTCCAAAATCATTACCTCCCACCAAGACGATAACGATACCAAATAATCATCGTCTTCTACCGGAAGTTCTACCACTTTCCTTGCCGTTGTCTCGTCTATCTTTGCTCGCAACGCTTTTAACACTAAATCGCTATCTTTCAATTCGCTACTCACTACTATCTGTATTAAAAGCGATTTGTTTTCGGGCAATCCTTTCTGCAAAATATAATATATTCCATCGAATTTGCGCAAGATTTTGTAATTTAATTCATTTTTCAAAATTTCAAACAACTCTTTTGGCTTATTGTAGCATACTATCGTCGCTGTCATATCCGTAAGTTTTATGTTTTCTTGCGAGGCGTAAAGTCCTACGTATCCGTGAATAACCTTATTGAAAACCGATATGGAAAGCAGTGAATCAACGGGACTTTTGTATTCTATTATATTGTATTCCCGAAAAATTTTCCCCCAACTCGTTTCTATTTCTATGTTTCTGTTTTTCTTCAATACTATTATATCAATTTTCGGCGGACGTTTGGAAAGTTGATGCTCGCTTTCGAGCGTAACGTCGCCGTTTTTTACGTATTTGCGCAAAAGATAGTTAAATGCCGCAAACGCCGCATCGTGATATGTTGCCGTCTTCTTGCGTTTGGGCTTTGATTGAGCAGTGTCGTTTTTCATTTCTATTCTTTCAAAATTTTTTTTAATAATCCTACTAATATAATATTTGTGCAAGAAAAATTACTGAAAAATTATGAATATGAAAATACTATTCGCCGCAAAACAAAAAAGCGACCCGCATATACGAGCCGCCTTTTGAAAAGTGAAAATTTATTAAAAACTATTTTACTCTCACGTAAGTGTTGTAATTTGCTCCTCCTGAAATAGTATCTTGTCCGTCAAAACTTAAAGACATCTGGTGATTGTCGGGTTTGGTCTCAATAACGATACCGGTTATCGTCTTCCACCAAGTAAAATTTTCGCGTTCATTGCCAAGTTCGCCGCCTGTATAATACCCCGTTCCCGAATTGCTTCCCGTAATATAAAGCATAATTCCGTAAGGACTTTTGTAAACTCCCGCGATTTCCCCAGTTTTTCCGCCGTCGATTTTTTCCGCTGTCGATTTTTCGTCATCGTCGTCGCCGCAACCCGCAAAAAACATAACGCCGCACACCAAAAACACACTGACCAACAATTTGGTCAAAAACAAAAAATTAAGTTTCATTTAGAAACTCCTTTCTTAAAAATTAATAAAACAACCGGGAATTTAAACTTCCCTTTAAATTTCCACTTTTTTAAGAAAAAACTTGCTTTTGTTTGTTTGCATTTAGTATTTTGCGCGTGGTATAGTTTAAAGGGACGTTTAAAGTGTGCCACGCCAATTTCTTTTTTTTATCTTATTTTTATTCCAAATTGTATATTATAATTAAACAAGTAGAAAAAACTACAAAAACAAAAATTTTTATTTGCGCAAATAGTATTTTATCGGCGAAATTTTATTTTTTCGGCAAAAAACAAGGAAAAACTATGAATATTTGGAAAATAATCTCGCTGATATTCGGCACAAAACAAGAAAGAGATATGAAAAAATTGCGCCCGATTTTAGCGTCCGTCAATGAAAAATGGGAAAGCGTAAAAAAATTATCCGACGACGAACTCAAAAATAAAACGCAGGAATTTCGCGAAAGATTAAAAAAAGAAGAAACGCTGGACTCCCTTCTTCCCGAAGCGTTTGCAGTGGTGCGCGAAGCGACTCACAGAGTTTTGGGCGAAGGAAAAACCGTAAAAGACCCGATTACAGGCAAAGATATTCCGTATATGGCGCACTTTGACGTGCAAATTGTGGCGGCTACCGTGCTGCACAACGGCGGAATCGCAGAAATGAAAACGGGCGAAGGAAAAACGCAGGTCGGTCCCGTTTCGGCATACTTAAACGCGCTGTCGGGCAAAGGCGTTCACGTAATTACGGTAAACGATTATTTGGCAAAACGAGACAGCGAATGGATGGGAAAAATATTCAACTTTTTGGGTATGACCGTCGGATGTTTGGACAAAACCGAACCCTCCACGCAAGAGCGCCGCGACGCATATAATTGCGACATAACTTACGGAACAAACAACGAATTCGGCTTCGATTATTTGCGCGACAATATGGCTGTCCATCATTCGCTTTGCGTTCAGCGCGAACTAAATTACGCGATAATAGACGAAGTAGATAATATTTTAATTGATGAAGCGCGAACTCCGCTTATAATTTCGGGCGCGGCTGACATAGACAATAAAGAATACGAAGAATTGCAGCCGCTCGTTAGAAAATTAGTAGAAGCGCAGCACAAACTTATGAGCGATAATTTTGTAAAACTCAAAGAAAAAGTACGCAAGGAAGAATACGATTCTGAACTCGGACTTTTGATGCTTATTGCAAAAAGAGGCGAGCCGAAAAATCAAATTTATCTCGACGGAATGAAAAATACCGCAATCGCAAAAATTACGCGAAGCATAGAGCAGGAATATCTTATTGAAAAGAAACTTCACACTATCGACGAAGAACTTTATTTTTCTATTGAAGAAAATCATCATTCCGCCGAAATGAGCGAAAAAGGACGAGAATTTATAGGCGGTTCAAACAAAAACTTTTTTGTGGTAAGCGATTTATCCGTGGCAATCGGCGAAATAAATAACAATCAAGATTTAACCGTCGAACAAAAAAACGAACTTCGCGAAAAAGCGCACGCCGAATTTTCGGAACGTTCCGAAAGAATTCACTGCGTAAGTCAGTTGCTAAAAGCGTTTGCATTATACGAAAAAGACGTAAATTACGTCGTTCAGGAAGGGCAAGTTTTAATTGTCGACGAATTTACGGGACGAATTTTGCCCGGCAGACGTTGGTCCGACGGGCTTCATCAGGCGGTCGAAGCGAAAGAAGGCGTTAGAGTCGCGGGCGAAAGTCAAACGCTTGCGACGATTACGTTTCAAAATTTCTTTAAGATGTACAATAAAATTTCGGGAATGACGGGAACTGCGGCGACGGAAGCAAAAGAATTTAGCGATATTTATAAATTAGACGTCGTGCAAATTCCGACAAATAGAGATATTGCCCGAATCGACGCGGACGACGAAATTTACAAAACGAAAAAAGAAAAATTTGAAGCGGTCGTAAAAGAAATAAAATCCATACAAGAAAAAGGCGCGCCGATTTTGGTGGGAACGGTTTCCATAGAAATGTCGGAATATTTGAGCCGAATGTTAGATAGAAACGGAATTAAACACGAAGTTTTGAACGCGAAAAATCACGCGCGCGAGGCGTCAATTATCGCGCAGGCGGGCAAAAAAGGCGCGGTAACGATAGCGACAAATATGGCGGGTCGCGGAACGGACATAAAATTGGGCGGAAACTTTGAATCGATGGCGAAAGAAAAATTGCGGCTCGAAGGCGAAGACCCCGAAGCGTTTACAAACGAAGAAATGCTTGCGCGTTTTCCCGAACTCGCGGGCGAAATCGCAAAAGAACAGGAAGAAGTCGTAAAATCGGGCGGACTTTTCGTTTTGGGAACCGAAAGACACGAAAGCAGACGAATTGACAATCAGTTGCGCGGACGTTCAGGACGTCAGGGAGACCCGGGTTTGTCAAAATTTTTCCTTTCGCTCGACGACGATTTAATGCGAATATTCGGCTCGGACAGAATGGCTGGAATTTTGGACAGAATAGGCGTTCAGGAAAACGAAACCATATCGCATCCGCTACTCACAAGAGCGATAGGAAACGCGCAAAGAAAAGTCGAAGGACGAAATTTTGAAATAAGAAAACATCTCAAAGAATACGACGACGTAATGAATTTGCAAAGAACCGAAATTTACGGTTTGCGCAAACAAATTCTCTTTGGCGACGACATCACTAAAGAAATCAGAGACCAATTTGCGCTCGCTTTGGAGGATATTATTATGAAAAATTGCGACGCAAAAGACAGAAATTCGTGGAATATTAACGAACTTGAACTTCAAATCGCCAATGTTTTCGGAATTGTTATCGACAAAAATAAATATAACTTCAACACTATAAGCGACGAAGAACTTTTTGACGGACTTTGGGCGGAAGCGAAAGAATTTTACGAAACAAAGGAAAAGCGAGTAGGGACAGAACATCTTCGAGAACTTGAACGCCGCGTTTTGCTCATCACCATAGACGATTTATGGAAATATCATCTTTACGAAATGGACCATCTTAAACAATCGGCGCATTACGCGAGTTTCGGGCAAAAAAATCCGCTTTTTGAATACCAAAAAGAAGGGCTGAAAGCGTTTGAAACGTTACGCGCAAACATCGCGAAAAAAACCGCGACTATGCTTTATCGCTTGGAAATAGTTGAAAACGTAACGCAAAGACCGCGACGAATGGTTGAAATTCACGCAAACGCGGGTTCCATAACGGCGCAAACTCCGCAAAAACCGCAGGCAAGCCCGCAAAATCCGACGTCTCCTCCAATGCCTTTTGCAAGACAGATGCCAAAAGTCGGGAGAAACGATTTATGTCCTTGCGGCAGCGGAAAAAAATACAAAAAATGTCACGGAACAGCGGAATAATATGTTTATCACGTTTGAGGGAGTAGACGGAGCGGGAAAAAGCACGCAAATAGAAAAATTAACGAATTTTCTCAGAAAAAACGGCAAAAAATTCGTATTGACTCGCGAACCCGGCGGCTGCGAAATTAGCGAAAAAATAAGAAATATTATACTCGACACAAAATCGGATTTGGGAGCGGTCGGGGAATTGTTTTTGTATTTTGCGGCGAGAGCGGAACATATTCGACAAGTCATAAAACCGTCGCTTGAAAGCGGAAAATGGGTAATTTGCGACAGATTTGCGGACTCTACTTTTGCGTATCAGGGCGCGGGTCGCGGGCTTGATATTTGCAAAATGAAAGAAATAAATTCTTTTGCGACGCAAGAAATTGTACCTGATTTGACGATTTTGCTCGATATTTCGGTTAAAGTGTCGCTTGAAAGGAGAAAATTACGCGCAAAATCTTTGGACAGATTAGAGCAAAACGACGAAATTTTCTTTGAAAACGTTAGAAATCGCTTTTTGGAATTGGCAAAAAACGAGCAGAAAAGATTCTTAATAATCGACGGAAATCTCGACGAAAATGAAATTTATGAAAAAATTATCGCAAAAATCGTAAAAGTTATGTAGCAAAAAGTATTTTTGCCCACAAACGAAAGGAAAATTGTGAAAAAGAAGAAAAACAAAATTTATTCGGGAATGGTATCGTCGCTTTTTATTATTGCGATAATCACGGGCGGAATGTTTGACACGACCTTTGCCAAGACGAAAGACGTTTCCAAAAACGAAGCGTATTACGAATGGAGTACGGTTTTTGATAAGGTTTTGCAAAGAGTTCGTTTCGGCTACGTAGAAGAGGTTAGCGATTCGCTTTTTGTGCGCAAGGCGATTGAAGGCGGTATGGGAGTTTTAGACCCGCATACCACGTTTTTTGACCCGAAAGATTACGAAGATTTGCGGCTTCATACCGAAGGCAAATACGGCGGTCTCGGAATGCTTATTTCGATACGGGACAAAATTTTAACTATAATGAGTCCATACGAAGGAACGCCCGCAGATAGAGCGGGACTTCGCTCGGGCGATAGAATTTTGAAAATCGACGGAAAATCCACGAAAGGACTTTCTTCCGACAAAGCGGCGAACAAAATGCGCGGCGAACCCGGAACAAAAGTAACGCTGACCATTCAGCGCGAAGGCGAAGAACCCGTAGATTACGAAATTACAAGAGAAGTTATAAACATAAAATCCGTGCCTTACGCGGGGCTTCTCAACGACAGTATCGGATATGTCCGCTTAAATTCGTTTTCGCAGACGGCGGCGAGCGAAGTCGCGCAAAAAGTCGATTCTTTGCGAGAAATAGGTATGAAATCGCTTATTTTTGATTTGCGCTCAAATCCGGGCGGACTTCTAATTCAAGCGGGCGAAATTTCGGAATTATTTCTTAAAAGAGGAAGTTTGGTAGTATTTACCAAAGGACGCGAAGGCGAAAAAGAGCAAAAATTCTTTACTCGCAGCAGTCCGCACATTCCGCAAAATATGCCTCTTGTTGTTTTGGTAAATAAAGGTTCCGCGTCGGCTTCCGAAATAGTGGCGGGCGCAATTCAGGATTTAGACAGAGGAATCGTTTTGGGCGATACGACTTTTGGAAAAGGTTCTGTGCAAAGCGTTTTTCCGATTGACGAAACCCGCCATATGAAAATGACGACCGCGTTTTATTACACGCCGTCGGGAAGATGTATAAATCGTCCTGAAAACGGAGTTAAAGGCGACGGCGAATTAGAAGAAGAATTTGACGAAAATATAAACGAAGCGGATAAAATAATAGCCGACGACATTAAAAAGGAAATGACCGCCGAAGAAGAAGAAAAGAAAGATTCTACAAAAACGGAAGTATTTTTTACTCAAAACGGACGTAAAGTTTACGGCGGCGGCGGCATAATTCCCGACACCATAGTAAAAATAGACCCGCATCCGTATGTAGTGCGAAAATTATCGGTAAAAGATATGTTTTTCAAATTTGCGAATTATTACTATCCGATTTTAGAAAAACAAAAAATAGTCGTCGATACGAATTTTAAGGTAAGCGATAAAATATTAAACGATTTTTACGCTTATTTAGATTCCACAAAACAGGATTACGACACTTTTGCCGACAGAAAATATTACGATTTTAAGGTATATTTGGGACTTGAACAGGACACGAGCGTAGATAGCGCGGCTTTGGATTATCTTAAAGTTTCGTTTTCGGGAGAGGACTTGACGAAATTAAACGCGCTTATTGCCGAATTGGACAAAATGATGAAAGCAAACAGAAGCGAACTCTTAAATTCCGAAAAAGAATATATTGCGCGTCAAATACAAAACGCGCTTTTCGTGCGGGTTTTCGGACAGGATAACGCTTTTGTTCAGCGCGTAAGATTGCGAGACGACGAACAACTTACTGCGGCTATGAACATTCTTAAAGACCGAAAAAAATATAACGCGCTTCTCGTTGGAAGCGGTAAAAACGACAAAAAAACAAAACAATAAAGGAGTTTATTTATGCTTACTTGGATGAGAAAGTGGACGCCGATAATAATGCTAATTGCGCTTGTGGGCTTTATGCTTACAATCTTTCTTGAATGGGGTATGGGACTTGACAATATACCCGGAAAAAAAGGACAAACCGTCGGAAAAATCGGCGGCGATTACGTGGGAATTCGCGAATTTTCGCAAATTCTTGAAAGAAGAAAACAAATTATTCGCAGTCAGGGAGGACAGCAATCGCAGGACGACGCGGCGCTTCCTATGCAGGTTTGGGACGATTACGTAAGCGAAGTTATAACAAACAAAGCGGTAAGCGACTTAAAACTTGAAGCGACGGACGAAGAAGTTTATATGTATTTGATAACTTATCCTTTGCCCGAAATTGCGAGAAGCGAATATTTTCAAACAAACGGACAATTTGATATGAACAAATATCTTGATTTCGTAAAAACGCCGTCGAGTTACGATTCACCGCAAATGCAATATATTGAACAAATGCTGAAAACCGACAGAATTCCAAAACACAAATTAAGCGAACTTTTGGCAAGCGTAAACGAACCTTCCTATTCTCAAATTGAATACGAATATAAAGCGCAAAACGAAAGAGTTTCTTTTGAATATATTTATATGCATCCGTTTGCGATAAGCGTTTCGCAGGAAGATTTGTCGGACGAAAAACTTCTTGCGCATTACAACGCAAACAAAGCGAATTTTAAAACCGACGAAAAAGCGGTTCTTCATTTTGTAAGATTTCCCAAAGCGACGACTTTGCGCGACGAAGAGATGACGGCGGCGGCTCTCACCGAAATTAGAGATAATATTTTATCTGAAAATACTACTTTTGCCGAAGAAGCGACTGTTGAATCCGACGATTTTGGAAGCGCAAAATCCGGCGGAGAATTGGGCTGGTTTGGCAAAGGCAGAATGGTGAAAGAATTTGAAGAAGTTGCGTTTTCTACTCCCGCAGGCGAAATTTCAGACCCGTTTAAGTCGAATTACGGATATCATATTGTCGCCGTCGATAGCGTAAAAATAGAAGACGGCGAAGTTGTTGAAGTCAAGGCGAAACACATTCTTAAACATATTGTACCGTCGGCGGAAACGCTTGACAGCATAGAATCGCTTGCGGAAAATATTAGAGAAAGCGCGGAAGGAAATTCGCTTTTTGACATTGCGAAAACCTTTTCTGTTTTAGTCGATTCTACCGCTCCGTTTGGCAGAGGCGAAAATCCGCAGAAAATCGGATACGTCGCGGATTTGGGAAATTTTGTGTTCGATAGCGAAACGAAAGTCGGCGACGTAGGCAAATTGTTTGAAACCGAAGACGCGCTTTTTGTAGTGCAGTTAAAAGAAAAAATTGCAAAAGGAACATTGCCGTTTGAACACGCAAAAACAAAAATTAAAGATAAAATAAGCGACTCTCTTCGAGTGCGCGGCGCAAAAGATTATCTCAACGAAATAAAAGATAAAATAGGAGATATTTCTTTTGAAGAATTTGTTGAAACCGACGACAAACTTACCGCAGGAATCGCCGAAGACGTTACAAGAAAACAGTATATTCCAAACATAGGAGTAAACGGCGAAGTGGTAGCCGCGGCGTTTGCAGCGCCTCAAAGCGCAATTTCAAATCCGATTATCGGCGACAACGGCGCTTATCTTGTTAGAACAAATAGCAAACAACTTGTTCGCGAAATGCCCGACGGCGCGCCCGAATTTTCTTCAATTCGCGACCAAATAAAAAGAGAAAGTATGGACAACATATATACGGATTGGTTTAACTCGAATAAAAAACGCTTGAAAATTACGGAAAACGTGCGAGAGTTTTATTACTGATTGCGTATTGTTTTTTGGAAAAAATTGTACAAAAGCGGACAATATTTTAGTTGTTTGCTTTTGATGAAACGTTTCATTTTTTTTAATTAAGGGGGTGGTTTATGTTTAAAAAACTAAAATTGAGCGCAAAAATTGCTATGCTTTCGGCTGTGTTGTTTATTTTTATGTCCGTCATCGGCGTAATCGCGGTAATAAATATGTTTTCGGCGGCAATTAACTCGCATAAAACGGCGTATGAGGTATTGCCCGCGCTTAAATATGTAACGGCTATTGTTGACCAAAAAGGCGACCTGCGGCGAACTATGCGAAAATTCATACACACAAACGACCCGACGGACAGCAAAGACGGAAAAAAATCTATGGAACAATTATCGCGCACAACCGACGTCGTTAGAAATTTCATAAATAAAGACGTTAAAGATTTGCCGGTTTTCGTGTCGAGTTTTGCGAAAGTAGAAACGCATATGAAACCGCTGTTTGAAACGTACAACACTATGATTGAAGCGGGAATTAAGCAGTTTGAAGCGAAAGAACACTTAATTGTTCAGGGAAGTCAGGCGGAAGTCGAACTTATAAAAGCGAAAATGGAAATGAACGCGCAGAGAAGCGCCGGCTTAAACACGTCGTCTTATGAAGACAGAGAAAATATTGTCGAATATATTATCGGTTTTTTGCGGAGCAGAACGCAAATTAACAGGTATTTTCAAACTATTGACACTTTGGGAACCAAAAGTATAACGGAATCTTTGGCAAACAACAAAATATTTTTAGACGAAAATTTATTGAAATCTCCGACGCTTTCGGATAATTTTAAGCAAAAACTTGCCATTATCGGCAACGAATTAGCCGAATATTCGGGACAATTTACGGAATACACAAGATTGCAGGTAATTTTTAACGACGCATATAGAAAACAGCAAATTTTAATTGTAGAATACGACGCCGACATAGACGAAATGATGGAATGGGTAATAAGCGACAACACGCAAAAATCGATAAAAACCGCGCTCGACTTAAACACAAATTCAATTATGATGGTAATTATTTTGATTGTGGCGATTTTTTTGGGAGTTATAATGAGTATTTTCATAATAAATTCCATTGTCCGTCCGATAACTACGGCGATAGACGAACTTTCTTCGGGGTCTCAACAGATAACCGGCGCGTCGGGAGAAATATCGAAAGCGTCGCAATCTATGGCGAGCGGGGCAAGCGAACAGGCAAGCAGTTTGGAAGAGATTTCGGCTTCGCTTAACCAAATAACTTCTATGACGAAACAAACCGCCGAAAACGCGAGAACCGCAGAAGCATTGGTAAGAAACAGCGTGGATAAATCCAAAGGCAGTAAAAATGCGATGAACGGTTTGCTCGACGCGGTAAAAGAAATAAAACGCTCGGGCGACGAAACGTCCAAAATTCTTAAAGATATTGACGAAATTGCGTTTCAGACAAATTTACTCGCGCTAAATGCGGCTGTTGAAGCGGCTCGCGCGGGAGAAGCGGGCAAAGGATTTGCGGTCGTCGCCGAAGAAGTTAGAAATTTGGCGCAAAGAAGCGCGGAAAGCGCAAAGAAAACCGCCGAACTTATTGAAAATTCGCAAAAAAGCAGTCAAAACGGCGTAACTTTGGCGGAAGAAACGGCAAAATCGATAGAAGAAATTTCGGAAGCGTCCATAAAAATAGACACGATAGTAGACGAAATCGCCAAAGCCACCGACGAACAGGCGCGAGGCGTTTCGCAGGTAAACGAAGCGATAATAAATATGGACCAAGTAACGCAGGCAAACGCAAGTCAGAGCGAAGAATTGGCGGCAAGCAGCGAAGAGTTAAGTTCGCAGGCGCTTTCCATAAACGATTTGGTGGGCGATTTAGTGGGAGTAGTCGCGGGCGAAATGGCAAAAAACGACAGAGAAAGAAATTTGCGCGTATCTCCCACAGGCAGAAACGTTACGGGAAATTATAGAGCCACAACGAGAAAAATTCCGCGAAGAACGTTAAAACTCGATTTAAAGTCGGGCGCGGAAAGTTGAAACGGAGTAGAAAAAAATGAAAAATAAATATAAAAAAGGAGTAAAGATGAGTAAAAAAATCTTTGAACTTTTTGCAATTTTGACGTTTGCCGCTATTTTTTGCGTAGGATGCGGCGGCAAAATCGGCGGCGACCATCCGTCGGAATTATTGGGGTCTTGGATGTTTGGAAACGGCGTAAATTATATTCTCGAAATGGAACTGTTAAAAGACGGAAGAGGAGTTGTCGACGGCGATAGTATTACTTGGAAAGTGGAAGACGCAAAACTTATAATTTCGTCGATAATATCGGATTTCGATTATACGGTTTTCGGCGCGGAACTTACTCTTGAAGACCAATCGCAAGAAAAAGCGATACTCGTAAAAAAAGAAAGATGGAAAGATTATAAATCAAAGCAGATAGAAGCGTTGTTGTCGCAATATTTTGTGCCGATAACAGGCGCGACGTATATGATGGGATGCACTCCCGAGCAGGGCGAAAGTTGTTACGATAACGAAAAACCCGCGCACAGCGTAACAATCGGCGATTTTCAAATAGGCAGGCATCTTGTAACGCAAAAATTATGGAAGGCGGTAACGGGCAATAGTCCGTCGGGCTTTAAGGGCGACGATTTACCGGTAGAAAGCGTAAGTTGGGACGATGTGCAGGAATTTCTTTCGACGCTGAATTCAATAACGGGCAAAAATTACAGATTGCCTACCGAAGCGGAATGGGAGTTTGCGGCTCGCGGCGGAAACAAAAGCAAAGGATACAAATTTAGCGGCTCAAATAATTTAGGCGAATTGGGTTGGTCTTCCGATAATTCGGGAGGTAAAACGCAGACGGTCGGGCAAAAAAAGCCGAATGAATTGGACATATACGATATGAGCGGAAACGTATTTGAATGGTGTAGCGATTGGTACGGTCCGTATCCAAGCGGCGCGGCGCAAAATCCTCAAGGTCCAAGTTCGGGCGAATATCGCATAATGCGCGGCGGCTCTTGGCGCGGCGGAGCAAAACCTTGCAGAGTTTCAAACAGGCACAGTCATTCGCCGTCGTTTTTTATAAACGTGGTCGGGTTTCGGCTGGCGGCGGGGAAGTAGTGTGAGTTTTTGATTTATGTACGGCGGGACGTATCTTGCGGGATACGTCCCCTTTTTTTGAAACAAAACTTCTTTTTTTACGCTTTTACCATACAAAATACGGTTAAATATCCCAAACCGAAATCGCGTTTGCCGAAGAAATATTTTTTAAGCAGGTAGTTTTTCCGACCTGCCGCATTGCCGTCTACAACAAAATCTTAAAATGCTTCGACGCTTCTTCAAAATATCTGCCGATTGTTCGATTTTTACACATTTTCCCACTTCGTTCTAAAACTTTGCATATACTGTACTCCGCTTCGCAAGCGTATTTTTATCGGTTTTATGTAATTTCGGAACAACCTAAAAAGAATACTGCCGCAAAGAACAAAATTATCTTTTTCATAATAAAATTTATATCTCCCGCAAAATAGCGTTCCATCTTTCGTCGGGAATATGCGCGCCAAACACACGGCAAACTTCGTAACCGCAAAGCGAACCGATATATCCCGCTTTTTCTATTGAAAGTCCGTTTATAACGCCGTAAAGAAAGCCGCTCGCCCACAAATCGCCCGCGCCCGTCGTGTCTTTCGCTTTTTCTTCGCCGACGGAAGATATTTGATATACGTTTTCGCCGCTTTTCACAAAACTTCCGCGTTTTCCGACTTTTACTACGGTGATTTCGCAGTCCTTTGCTATAATTTCCAAAGCGGTTTTTTCATCGGATTGCCCCGTGTACGCTTTTGCTTCGTCTTCGTTTGCCAATACTATATCGACATATTCTCTCACAAGCGATTTTACCAAATCAAGATTTTGTTCGACAACGTTGAAACTCGCCAAATCCATAGAAATTTTTACTTTGGCTTTTTTCGCGTTTTCGAGAACGGCGCGCAAAAGTTTTTCGTTGAAAATCAAATATCCTTCTATGTGGACAAGCGACGCGCCCGTAAAAAGCGCGGGCGTAAAAATAGACGGGTCGGTAAATCCGCTTGCGCCCAAATACGTTAGCATAGAACGCTGCGCGTCAGGAGTAACGACGGAAACTACTCGTCCGGTCGCCGCTTTGTCGGTCGTCGTGAGTTTTGCTTCTACATTGTTTTTGGCGAGCGCCGCGCGATATTTTTCGCTTAATTCGTCCGTTCCGCAACAGCCGACGAATTTCGCCTGTTTGCTTAAACGTCCCAAACCGATAATCGTATTGCAAGCCGAGCCGCCCGGAGCGATAATCGGTTTATTTTGCGTTTTCGCCAAAAGTTTGTCGGCGAAATCCGCCTCCACAAGCGTCATTGCGCCTTTTACTATTTTGTTGTCCGCAAGAAATTCGTCGCTTTCCTGCAATATTATATCCATTAACGCCGAACCGACGCCGATTGCAAATTTTGCCATAATTTACTCCATTTTTATTGTAAAGAAAATGTGAAAATACTATTTTAACAACGGTTAAAAATGTTATCCGATAAAAATTACAGAAGTTTTTTTCTTTTTTCTTTCAAATCGCGATTTGGCTAAAAACGGGCTGAATTCTAACCGTCGATATTTATACTCCAAATATTATTTTACAACTGCAAAATAAACTTGTGATGTAAAAAATGCGGGGAACAAACAAACTTAATATTTATCTAAACATCCCCCCGCAATAAAACTACTATACTTACTTCACCGCAATTTTTCGCTTCAACACCGAAACGCCCGCCTGCTTAACGTTGAGAATAAATATTCCTTTTGAAAGATTATCGGTCCTCAAATTCGTCGCGTTTATGCCGTTTGTCGCGTTAATATTTACGCTTTTTATAAGTCGTCCCTGCAAGTTATAAAGTTGCGCCGTGTATGTTCCCGCATTCAAATTCAGATTTATCTGTCCGTTTTTTATTCCTGCAAAACCGATACTTGCCGCCGTCTTTTTTGTCGCTTTTTTGGCGATTGCGGTTTTCTGTTTCTCTATTACGCCCAAATACGGATAACCGTTATTTTTTGCAGGAGCAATCGCCCAAATATTTTCAAAATCCCAGCCCGTATACGTACTTTGTTGTTTCATTTCGGCGGTTGTTTTCGGTTCGCCTTTGCCATCGTCGTCGCTTTGTCCGCTTGTTTCGCTGTCGTAATAACTGCTTGTAATTATGCCTTCAACATAACCATCATTATAATTACCGTCATTCCCTCCTACCAATCCGCCAACTCTATTATTAAAGTCGCTGATTATTCCCACAATGTTTCCGATAGCATATCCGTTTGTTATCGTACCGTAATTATTTCCTACCAATCCGCCTGCATCATTTCCTTTAACATTTCCGGTAGCATAGCAGTTTGTAATTGTACCGTCGGGACCGTTGTGTCCGACTAATCCGCCTCCACTAAAAGAATACTCTCCCCCTTCATTAACGTTTCCTGTAGCGTAACAATTCTCAATCGTGCCGTGGCTAACTGCCACCAATCCGCCGATATCTCCAATATCGCTGCCTTCAACATTTCCGGTAGCGTAACAATTTTTTATCGTGCCTTCGTTATACGTTACCAATCCGCCGGCACGAATGCTCACCGATTTAACGTTTCCCGTAGCGTAACAATTCTCAACCGTGCCGATGTTAGTTGATACCAATCCGCCTGCGCGTCTGCCTTCAATATACGAATCGGTAACTCCAAGATTTTTTACTGTCCCAAATACGCCGATTCCGCCAAATAGTCCGACCATTCCGTAATGCCACCGACTATTATTTTCACTATCAACAATATGAACTCCGCTTATAGTAAATCCCGCGCCGTCGAATGTGCCTTGGAAATTTAATAAATAAGTAAATATTTCTTCAATTTCACGTTCGTATTCGTCGGCTAAATTTTGGAGAAACGCCGTAAAATCATCGATATTATCATATCCGTATTTATTAGCCAATTCTAACATCGCGTCTTCATCTCCGCTAACCAATCTTTCCATAAACGCCTCTTCGCGACCGCAAATAGGCGTCCACTGATTATCCGCGTTACCGTTAAGGTCGATACTGTTGCCGAGTTTAATCGTTTTACCTTCAAAATTATTTCCGCCGTTAATACTAATAGCCGCAAACTCTTTCAACTGCGCGGCGGTAGTAATAGTAATGTTTGGCGCACTCCAATCTATTGTTTGCGACTGCACCCCGCTTGCAATAACCGCTGT
>WRFX01000061.1 GCA_009787445.1 Chitinivibrionia bacterium
CCCCCCCGCGAATTTTGCGGTTTTAAATTATAAAATACTTTTAACGCATTTTTTCCAATTCTTTCTTTTGAAAATCAAACGCGGTTTTTTGTCGCGTTTTTTCAATATGGTATTTCAAAAATTAAAACATCAAAAGGAAGGGGGATGTTATGAAGAAATTGTTGAAAAAAATCTTTAAATCGTTTTGGTTCGAATTTTGGGGTAGAACGCCTTTATACGGTTTTGTAAAAACACGCTGCCAGCGCAATGACGACGAAATTGAACTTAAAAGCCGATTGAACAATCCCTTGTATTTGGAACGTTTTGGATTTAAGGTATATTCGGAAAACGACGAAGACGGCATAATAGAAGAAATTTTTAACAGGATTAAAACAGTTAGCAAAACTTTTGTCGAGTTCGGCGTCCAAAACGGACTTGTAAGCAACGGACATTATTTACTGCACAAAGGATGGAAAGGACTATGGATAGAAGCCAAAGGAAAATCTGTAAACGAGATACGGCGATTATTCAAAAAACCTATTGACGATAAAAGATTGACTATTATTAATAGTTTCATCACAAAGGATAATATAAATAACATTATTGAAGAAAAAGGGAAAATCAGCGGGGAAATTGACCTGTTGAGTATTGATATTGACGGTAATGACTATTGGGTTTGGGAAGCAATTAAATGTGTATCTCCCCGCGTCGTAGTAATAGAATATAATGCTAAATTTCCTCCAAATTTTGAATGGGTTATGGAATATGATTTAAACCATATCTGGCAAAGAGACGATAAACAAGGAGCGTCGCTGAAATCATTGGAATTGCTTGGCTCAAAATTAGGATATCAACTTGTAGCGACTAACGTAAGGGGTGTAAACGCTTTTTTCGTAAAGCAAAATTTGGCAAACGACTTATTTTTCAAACCGCCTGTCGCAGAAAAGTTATATAATCCTACCCGTTGGACAATGCAATATATAAGCGGACATCCTTCGACAGAATATATAGGCAAATAAATTTGTTTTTCGACGAACGAGTAGATTTTGAGATATAATTTGTTTGCGTGATTTGCGATTGTTGAAGTTGAATTTTGCAAAATTATATTTTACTGAAATTCAAATTTAAAGTAATTACACGAAAAATAATCGAGAATGAAGTTTTTGTGCGAACCGTCCCGTTTTTTTCATAAACTTCTTTTTCGAAAACGACATTTTTGTCAAATATAAATAAAAATTAACTAACGCTAAATCCTAAAATTTTCAAATCTTCGGCAAAATTTTTTGGAACGTTTTTTATTGTATAATGACTAAATTCCAATCTTTTGCGATAATTTTGACGTAAATTCTTAAATATTGTTTTTCGTTCGGCAACGTTTTCTTCGCAAAAAAGTTTCTCAAAATTTCGCGAATCGTCGTCTATCGGACAACATTTAAGCAAAATGTCGCAAATATTATTTTTATATTCAATAATTTCGTTTTCAATTTTGGCAAAAACTTCGCTTTCAAAATCAAATTTTTTCGTTAAAGAAAAATATTTGCAACACGCTTCGTAAATAATTTTTGTACCGTTAATTTTTCCGTCAAACGAATGACCGGCAATGTGCGGCGTATGAAAAATGCTGTTTTTCGCCAATTCTACGTTAATATTCGGCTCGTTTGCCCAAACGTCAATAACGCAATTTCTAATTTTAGACAGCGCAATTTCGTCGCAAACCGACCCCCTGCTTGTCTGAATAAACAGCGCGTCGCGTTTAAGTTTTTTGAAAAAATTATCGTCGAGAAAATTTTGCGTTTTGTATTCTCCCGTTGTTGTCAGCGGGACGTGAACGCTAATTATATCGCTGTTTTGCGCAAGATAATCCAAAGACGAAAAGCCGCTAATTCCCCGTTTTTCTAAAATCGGGTCGTTGAGTATGGTTTTTATTCCGAGTTTTTTAAGTATTTTGGCGACTAATCCGCCGATATTTCCCGTTCCTATAATTCCGACGGTCATATTTTTGGGCGAAAGTTGGTTTTTTTCGCAAAACGTATAAATCGACGTTAAAACGTACTCCGCGACGCTTCGAGAATTGCATCCGATTGCCGACGAAAAACCGACGTCGTTTTCTTCCAAATATTTCGCGTTTATGTGGTCGGTTCCGATTACCGCGCTTCCAACAAATTTGATTTTTGTTCCTGAAAGCAGGTTTTCATCGACTTTTGTTGCGGAACGAATAATCAAAACGTCAAAATCGCGAATATTTTCGTTTATAATTTCGTCTTGGTCAAACAATTTCACGTCGCCGAGAGTCGAAAACGCCTCTTTGGCAAATAATATATTTTTGTCCGCCGCTATTTTCATTTGTGTTTCTCCAAATTTTTATACGCGAGAAATATACTATATCGCCAAACGATAAAGCGCGCATACAAAAATATAATGACTGAAAAAGCGGAACAAGACGGTTGAATATCGACGGAATTATACATTTTATAAATGGCGCTTTGTATTTTATGAAAAAACGAGTAAATAAATGAGTAAAATTAACTACTTGTTTTTTTATTTAACTAGGATTGAACCTATATTTTCATTAAAAGTTTCTAATTATATTTTTTCGACAAACGCACAAAATATCGGGAAAATCATAAATTTTGAAAAATTATTCGTTTTATTTGTAAAAAATTTGCAATTTTTTGGGGAATTAACGTATTTTTCGGAAAAATTTTTATAAAAATTAGGAGTATGCGTAAAAATGGCAAATAAAAAAGATTATTACGAGGTATTGGGCGTTTCACAGGACGCAAGCGGAGACGATATTAAAAAAGCGTACAGAAAACTTGCTGTGCGCTACCACCCCGACAAAAATCCAAACGACCCCGAAGCGGCTGAAAAATTTAGAGAAGCGACCGAAGCGTACGAAATATTAAAAGACGACGCAAAACGAAAACAATACGACCAATTCGGACACGCGGCGTTTGACGGCTCGTCGGGCGGATTCGGCGGCGGATTCGGAGACGGTTTCAGCGGAATGGATTTGAGCGACGCGCTTAAAGCGTTTATGGGCGACTTTGGCGGCGACTCGTTTTTAGGCGATATTTTTGGAAGTTCATACGCGGGAAAACGCAAAAAACACGGAACGGTAAGCAGAGGCAAAAACGTCCAGATTAAACTTCCTTTAACGCTCAAAGAAATGCACGACGGAGTAGTGAAAATCATAAAAATTCGACACAAAATCGAATGCGAACAGTGCGGCGCAAGCGGCTCAAAATCGGGAGTGTATAAAAATTGTCCGCAGTGTAGCGGAAGCGGAAGAAGCCGCAAAGTAGTTCAGTCGGTTTTTGGACAAATGGTGCAAGAAACCGTTTGTCATAGATGCGCGGGAACTGGAAAAGCGGTCGACGACCCCTGCAACGCCTGCGCGGGAACGGGCGTCGTTTCGGGCGAAGATAAAATTGAAGTTAAAATTCCCGCA
This sequence comes from Chitinivibrionia bacterium, assembly GCA_009787445.1. GTDB lineage: Bacteria > Fibrobacterota > Chitinivibrionia > Chitinivibrionales > Chitinivibrionaceae > WRFX01. The sequence goes on from WRFX01000061.1 coordinate 3,431, forward strand.
GGAGTCAGCGAAGGAAATTACATAACCGTCGAAGGAAAAGGCGACAAGGGAGTAAACAACGGCGATTCGGGCGATTTGGTCGTAATAGTTATTGAAAAAGACGATTCGATTTTTACCCGACACGGCATAGATTTGATTACGGAAATGGAAATTTCGTTCAGCGAAGCGGCGCTTGGATGCGAGCGAATGATTGAAACGTTTTCGGATAAAATTAAAGTAAAAGTTTCGGCGGGAACGCAAACGGGCAAAGTTATGAAAATCGCGGGTCGCGGAATGCCCATTCTTCATAACGAAAAAACCAAAGGCGATATTTTGATAAAAATTTACGTTAAAACTCCCGAAAATTTGTCGAAAGAAGAGAAAAAACTTTTTGAAGAATTGCAGTTGCTCGAACAAAAACCGAAAAGTTTTTTCCATAAAATAATGAATTTGGGACAATAAAAACAAAAATTGCCGTGAAAAAAATTATAGCGATTATAATTCTGCTTTTTGCGGCAAAAATTTTTTCTCAAAGTCCGCTTGAATACGAAATTTTGGGAACTCTGCCGCACAATCCCGAAAATTTTACGCAAGGACTTTTAATTATCGGCGATAATATTTACGAGAGTACGGGGTCCGTCGGGCGCGGAAGTTTTGTAATACAAATAGACAAAAAAACGGGCGAAGAAGTGAGAAAAACCAAAGCGGACGGCATTTTCGGCGAGGGCTTGGCGTTTGACGGCTCTATGCTTTGGCAGTTGTCGTGGCAGGAAGAAAAAGCGTTTGTTTATAGCGTAAATTCGCTAAAAAAAGTCGCGGAAATTCCATATAAAGGCGAGGGTTGGGGACTTACTTTTATTCCAAAAGAACGAATTTTTGCGATGTCGAACGGAAGCGAACAAATAATTTTTCGCGACCAAAATTTTAACGAAATCGGTAAAATCGACGTAAAAATGAATAAAAAATTTATAGACAAAATTAACGAATTGGAATTTTGGGGCGATAAAATATTGGCTAATCGCTGGTATAGCGACACGATTTTTGCGATAAACAGACAAAGCGGCGAAGTTGAACATTTTATCGATTTAAGCGACGTGAGAAAATCCGAAAATCCGCGAATCGCCGACGGAAACGTGCTTAACGGAATCGCCGCAATCGATAATGAAACGCTTTTGATTACCGGAAAAAGATGGCGCAAATTTTATATTGTAAAAATAAAAAAATTTTGATTTTTTTGCGCAATAATAGTTTGAAAAAAAGTATTTTCAAATTTATTTTTAAAAAGGAAATTGCATTATGTGGGAATATACTGACGAGGTTCGCGACCATTATTTGAATCCGCGAAACGTGGGGGAAATTGAAAATCCGGACGGATTTGGCGAGGTCGGAAATATTAAATGCGGCGACGCTTTGCGGCTTACTTTTACGCTCGATAAAAACAAAAAAATTAAGGACGCGAAATTTAAGACGTTCGGCTGCGGAAGCGCGATTGCGTCGTCTTCCGTGCTTACGGAAATGGTAAAAGGACTAACTTTGGAAGAAGCCGAAAAAATTACAAACGACGATATTGCAAAAACGCTCGGCGGGCTTCCCGACGCGAAAATGCACTGCTCGGTAATGGGGCAGGACGCGCTTAAATCGGCGATTGAATATTATAGAAGCGGCGGGGAAACGGCAAAAAAAGAGGAAAAATCGCGTTTGATTTGCGCTTGTTTTAACGTTTATGAAGACGATATAATAAATCAAATTCGTCAAAACGGATTAGTTTCGGTAGAGCAGATAACGAATTATACAAAAGCGGGCGGCGGCTGCGGAAACTGCAAAGGCGAAATAGAAAATATTTTGAAACGCGCGCTTTCGCAAATGGACGACGAGCATAATCACGGCGGCGAAAAAAGCGAAAATTCGACAAATTTAGCAAAGAAAAAATTAACGACTTTTGAAAAAATTGAAAAAATTCGCAAAGTGTTAAACGAAGTTGTTCGTCCCGGACTTCAAAGCGACGGCGGCGACTGCGAATTTGTGGATATCGACGGAAACGAAATTACTATAAAATTGCTCGGACATTGCGCGGGCTGTCCGTTTTCTCAGGCGACAGCGAAAGAGTTTATTGAAAAAGAACTGCAAGAAAAAGCGTTTGAAAAGGCGACGGTTGTTGTGGAGTGAATAGAATAAAATGCGCAATTGTGTCAATTACTTTTTAAACAATTTTCATATTGAAAACGGAATTGTTTGAGTAAAAAAACATAAAAATGTAAAAAAAAACATGCATTTTTGTAAAATATTTAGTATATTAATAAAAGGACTTGTTATGAATACTAGATAAAGCCATAATTTTATGGTTGCGAGCTAAATTTTAAGATAAGATCTGAACTATGCTGTTAACTGATACGCTCTTTGACAAATACTGACTAAAGCCATAATTTTATGGTTGCGAGCTAAATTTAAGATAAGATCTGAGCTGTGCTGTTAAGCGATATTAAAACCTGCAAAGCAAATACATAGTTGTTGTATTTGTGTTGTATTCAAGGAAAGGAATTTCTGATGAGAAAATTGAAAACATTTTTTGAAAAGGGGAAATTGTTGATAAAAGGAAGTAAAAAAATCCCCAAACGATTTTACGAAGAAATATTAAATGCGTGTGAAAATTATACGTTTCTTAATACCCATAATATTGACGGATGGGAAAAATTGAACGGATTAAGGAACCCGTTTTACAAGTATGAGTTGAATAACCAATATCGTATTTTATGCACGCCTTGGAAAGAATTTATCGTAATGGAACACACTGATTACGAATGTAAAATAAAAATTTTTAAAAAACAAGGGTACTAATTTTTTCAAAATATGGAAAGAGGTGGGAAAATGGAAGAAATTAAAAATTGCAAAATTCTTAAAGTTGTAACGAAATCGGAAGTTAGAAAAGAAGAATTTTTTCAAGTAATAGAAGAAATGAACAAAAAATGCTACATGAAAGTTGAAGGAGAATCCAAACATGAAAAACGCGACGTTACAGGACTTTTTTCAACGGATAATTGGCACGGAAGATTTTTTGTTAAGAAAAATGAAAATTGCATTCTTGTTATACATCATCAAGGACATGACAAAGAATGTAATAATACTAACAATGGTTGGTTTCCTGCCAATTTTCGGTTTTCGTTTAACAATGGTCAATCTACTTTTGACGTCGTTGATTTTTTTACATACGCCTATAAATATTATTATACAAAAAATACGGGAAATTCCGACAAACAATATAAACTTGCAAGGTTGGATGAAATTGAAAATGAATCGGTTGCCGAATTGCAAAATTTACCTGCAAAAGAAAAAAACCGCATTGAAGATAACGCTCTTAAAGTAAAACATGAAGGACAATTTATGAACAATCTTCATATAAAATTTTTAGGAGCGGCGGGAACGGTAACAGGTTCTTGCACATTACTTGAATATGTTACAAACGGACAAGAGCGTTATTATTTAGTAGACGCAGGAGAGTTTCAAGGAGAAAATTATTATAAAATACAAGAAAAAAGAAATTCCGTTTTGAAAGATATGTCTATAAAAATAGAAAAAATTTTCATTACTCACGCTCACCTTGACCACATAGGAATTCTGCCGGATTTGATTGAATGGGGATTTGACGGAAAAATTTATTGCACAAAAGCAAGCGCAAAACTTATGATTCCAATGTTAACGGACGCTTTAAAGATAAAAAGAAAACCCGATTCTGTTTTGCAAAATATGAATATTGTCGAATTGGGCGACAACGATATTATTGAAATCGCAAATGGTTTTACCGCTAAAATTTTCTTTAGTTCGCATATCTTGGGCGCTTGCGGATTTACCTTTACGTGGCAAATTGAAGATAATGCCCAAAAAAACAGCAATTCAATATGTTTTACGGGTGATTTGGGGGCAACTTGTAAAAGTTATCAGACCAATATTTTATTAAAACCGCAGGAAATTCCTGATTTGAGCAATTGTAATAAAACTTACGTTGTTACGGAATCAACGTATGGTCTCCGTACTCGCGATAACAAAAAAACAATTTGGCAAGACAGAATTCATAAGTTGGCAAAGATTATCATGGATAGACTGTCAAAAGGCGGAAGAGTAATTATTCCCGCGTTTGCTTTGGACAGAACGCAACAAATTCTTTTTGATTTGGCTTATATTATAAATAAAGACATCGAAGGTTTTAGAAATTTTTTATTATCTTATTATAAAAAACAGGAAGCGGAATATAAAGAAGAAGAAAAACCCCATCCGATTTGTGTGGCGTCGCCTCTTGCCGTTGATATCAACAAAGTATATAAAAAAATGCTTTTAGAACAAAAAGAAAACGACTTTGAATATTTATCAAAAGAATTTGTTAAGAAGTTTTCGGAAATAGATATTAATAAATTATGCAAAGCAACGTTATTTGAGCGTCCGTCGGATTACGGAATGATAGTTATTGCTTCTTCCGGAATGTGCGATAATGGCAGTATTGTTTCTATTTTAAAAAATTTGATTCCGGAAAAAAACATAACGGTTATCCTTACCGGATATATGGCGGAAAATACAAACGGGCGAGTATTGCAAGATAAAAAAGGCGAATTAAAATTTAGCGACGATTGTAATATTCCTTTCGCAAATATTAAGTGGCAAATTGAAGATATGGGAAAGTATTACTCCGGACACGCCGACCAGGAACAAATAATAGCGTTCTTGAAAGAATCTTTAAAAAGTTTACCGAATACAAATATTTTTATAAATCACGGAGACAGGGAAAGCAGGGAAGGTTTATATGTTGAATTAGAAAAAAAATTAGCAGGTACAAAAATTTTTATACCGCAATTTGAAGATAACTATGACCTTAACAGCGCCGAACGTATATCTGAAAACGATTATTCCCCGCAAGGAGATAAAAACATAAGAAAATTGAAAGTAAAATTTCTGGGAACGCCGCAATGGAATAATTTGCAAGAACACGAAATATTAAACGATATGAACGACTACTGTCTTATTAATATTGATTGTCTATCAAACGGCGGTAAAGACGGAAAGCATGAAAAAGATATTATGGCAAATTTCAGCACAAAAAACAGCCATGGCGATATTTTTATAGCAAACAGCGAGTTTGGCGGACTTATAAAAATAAATATGGCAAGTTGTTTTAGCCGCCCTCACAAAGATCTTGACGACGCTGAAAAGAATTGGTTTCATCTTCCATTTATATTTGGAACGGATCTTGACGAAAATACGGAAAATATTAAATTGCTAAAAGACATTTACGCTTTTCAGGAAGAAAAATGCGATAATAAAAAAATTATAAAAATTGAAAATCGTACCGATAACGCGTTTGAATTTATAGAATTTTATAGAGAATTAAAAGAAAATTGTCATATTCAACTGCCGAGCGAATATAACTGTGACTCTTTAAAAAAGATTCAAATTTCCGGCTATGTTATAACAAAAAATTATAACGCAATTTTTGAAGTTACCGATATAAATATAATGGTTATTACAAAAATTTCCGACAAAAATGCAATTAAACATGAAGAAGATTATATTAAGCCGTTTAAACCGGATTTTTCATTCCATTTGAAAAAGCGAACGAAAAATATCAATTTGATTGGCGAGTATATAAAAAATATTGATAATTATCAAAAACCTGAAAATAACATCAATCGCATATCTGTTTTTATTGAAGGCGAATACGTTATAAACAGTATGAAACTTCTTAAAGACAAACCCAATAACGAGATTGTCAGGAAAGACGATATTGTTTGGGAAAATATTATAAAATATATCGTAAATAAAGACAAGTTGGTAAATGTTTATTATTACACGGGAGAAATGGGTAAAGAAATAAAAGCAAATACTGCCGACATGCAAAAATCTTTTTTAGAAAATTTAAAAGAACAATTACCAAATATAGAGATTCGATTAGTTAAACTGGAAGAAAAACATACAAACGACAAATATATTAAAGGGAATTTCAAACAAGACCCTACCGCTATGGTTTCTATTGTTTCCAAAGATATGCAAGAAGGGGCTATCAACGATTTATACGACGAAGCGGTTTTAATAACTAAAAGCAATAAATTTAAAGATATTGTATTGAATATCCAAAATTTGGGTAAAAAAGCAAAACTGTTTTCGTTTGACAGATATTATAACGAAAACGTAAAAAGAGATTTAAGCCCCGAGGATAGTTTTGTTAAGATATTTAAAGGCGGTCATATAGTTTTAGATTACAAAAAATGTAAAGCCAACCATTTTTGGTATTCCGATAAACAGGAATTAATCGAGTTATTTATAAACAAGCCGTTTGAAACGCAAAAAACCGACGATGAAAAAACAGTAATCAAATCGGAAGAAATAAATTTGATTCCGGAAAAAATTTTATCAACGGATGAAACAACGCTTTTTTCAAATATTCCCGTTTCGGAAAATACGGCGACAAAAGATTCTGAATTTGAGTTGTATGATTATAAATTTGAATACGGTATAAAATATAAAAGGTTCACTATAACTTTACCCGATGGCGGAAAAATTACAATTAAAAAAGACGATACTATTGATTCCGACGTAGATTTATTAAATTCTAATATTGCAGGAAAAGAAAATTACAAACGATTAAAGGATTATCCTTTATTACTCTCATCGGACGAAAATAAAATATGCGTTTATTTTATGGAATACGGCATGGAATTTTCGTTTGAAAAATAGTCGGGAAACATTCCTGAATCTATAAAAACAAAACGAATATTAAATATATCCGCATTTCCCTGAAAAATGTACTATATTTATTATGGAAACGGGGCAAAAAGCAAGAAAAAGGATTTTTTGAAAAATCTGAAACATATTGGAGGTTCGTATGTTAAACAAAAAAACGTCTATAAACGGGAAACTTGTTCGCCTTATAATCGTGTTTATCGCAGGATACGCGGTGTTTGCGGCGTTTGCGTTCTATACGCTCGATACTTTGAGAATTCACGGCAAAATGTATAAGGATATTATTTTGGCAAAGGACTTAATCGCCGACATTTTGCCGCCGCCAAGATATATTATAGAATCCTATTTGACCGTTTTGCAAATGATAGACGAAACCGACGAAACCGAATTTGCAAAATTTGAAAACGATTTGAAACGTCTTAAATCCGATTTTGACGAACGCAACGAAATCTGGATAAAAGAACTTCCCGAAGGCGAAATGCGAAAATTTATGCTGGTAGGAACGTATGAGCCGGCGATAAGATTTTACAAAATCGTAAACGAAAACTTTTTGCCCGCGATTAAAGCGAACGATTACGAAAAAGCAAAACAAATTTTACTTACCGATTTGAAAAGAGAATACAACGAACATCGCGTAAGTATCGATAAAGTCGTCGAAATGGCGACAGAAATGCACGAAAATACGGAAAAGTTGGCGGACGAAAAAATCGTTCTCGACACAATTTTAATGATTATTATCGCGTTTGTGATTATAATTTTCATTATTGTTTTTAACACGTCTATATGCAGTTCCATAACAAAACCGTTAAGAAAAATCATAGACGGTTTTGTCGGCGCGGTAAATAAATTGAGTTATGAATCAAAGGAAATTGCTTCGGCAAGCAACGCAATATCCGACGGCGCAAACGAACAAGAAGGAATTGTGGAAAACGTAAATACCGATATTATGAACAGAATAAACACAGTGGCGAAACAAAATTCCGAAAACGTAAAAAGCGCCGAAAAATTGGTAGAAGAAACCGCGACGCAAGCCGCAAAATCCAAAGAAGTTATGGAAAATTTATCAAACGCCGTAAAAGAAATTCAAAAAAGTAGTAACGAAACGGTAAAAATTCTAAAAGACATTGACGAAATCGCGTTTCAAACAAATTTACTCGCCTTAAATGCGGCTGTGGAAGCGGCTCGCGCGGGAGAAGCGGGCAAAGGATTTGCGGTCGTCGCCGAAGAAGTGAGAAATTTGGCGCAAAGAAGCGCCGAAAGCGCGAAAAAAACGGCGCAACTTATAGAAAATTCGCAAAAAAGTTCTATTCACGGCGTAGAACTTACGGAAGAAACGCTACTTATGATTTCGGGCGTGCAAAAAAAAGCGGACAATTTAACCGAAGTAGTTCACGAAATTGCAAAAAATTTGGGAGAACAAACAAGCGAAATCGGAGAAGTAAATCAGGCGATTTCGCAAATGCAAAATATTACGCATTCAAACGCGGCGGGAGCGGAAGAATTGTCGGCTTCTTCTCAGCAGTTGGCGGTTCAGGCAAGCACGACAAACGAACATCTTGCCGATTTAATTGAAGTCGCGGACGGCGAAGTCGCAAAAGACGAATATCTGCAAAAATCGGGCTTAAACGAATTTTCGGGCGAAGACGTTTATGTGGATATGGACGCGGGCGAAGAAATTATGGACGATGAAGAAGAAAGAAAATCTTAATCTAACTATCTCAAACGTATTATTTTATTTTTTCGCAACGCAAATGCGTTAGATATTTTGTTATCGTTTCGTAATGTTTTTTTACCCAGAAAGTTTTCTTTGTTTGCGGCGGAATATTTTCGTATTCGAGCGCGGCTAAATTTGCAATTTTGCACGCTTCGTCTTTTTTGTTTTCCAAATCAAAAGCAAATATTAAAGAACTTTTTGCAGACAACATATCGGAATAATTTTTCGGATTTCTGCCTTTGGAAATTTCGTATAAACGATTTGCCGCAGTTTTTATTTCTTCCGTATTTTTTTTATCAACCGCGATTGTTTGCGCCGCTCGCAACATCATAGTATTATTTGGATATTTTTCAAAAAACTTGTCGATAATTTTTTGCGCTTCGTCCCATAATTTTTGTTCCTGCAAAACCCAAATATACGAAAGCGACAAATAAAGCGACGTTTCGTCGTTTGTCGAGACCGCGCCGCGCATTTTTTCAAGCGCGATATTAAATTTTTCGGTTTTCGGCGATTTGTTAAAAAGGGTAATTTTGTAATATTCCGCAAGTCCAAGCGCGAAATTCGCTTCGTTTGCGTATTTTCCGTTTGTAAGTTTTTCCCACGATTTTTGCGAATCGTTCATTTTTGCAATTCCTTTAATATACGAATTTCTTTTGAGCAAGATAGTGCCCGAAATTCCTTCCAAAATCGCTTTTCTGTATAATTTAAGCGACTCGTCTTTTTGTTTTTCGTTTATTTTAAGCGCGTTTTCGCAATTTGCCAAAACCGTTTTTCCTGCGGGAGTTTCGTACGCTTCGTAATCTACTAATTTGGAATACGAAATTTGAACCGCGAAAAACGCGCTGTCTTCAATATTTTTTGCGGCGGGTTTTTTCTCGTAATTTTGCGACAAAATAATCGAAGTCGCGCGCGTTTCCTGCGCAAAAATAATATTAAAAGAAAAGAAAATCAAAATTGCAAAACTAATAATTTTCAAAATAAAATCTCCGAAATATATTTTTTTGCGTATAAAATAATAAAAAGTAATGTGGAAAATACCGCAAAAGCACATTTTCTTTTATTATTTTCCCATTTGAATTTACAAAAATATTTCAAAGAATTGGAATTATAAAAACAGTGAAAACGAAATTGCTTTTACCGTCTCAAATCGACGAGGCGGCGGATTTTATAAGAAACGGAAAATTGCTGGCAATTCCCACCGAAACGGTTTACGGACTTGCGGCAGATGCTTTTAATCCGATTGCCGTCGCTAAAATTTTTGAAGCGAAAGAAAGACCGACATTCGACCCGCTTATCGTACATATCGCCGATTTTGAGCAAATATTTACCGTTGCAAAAATCGTGCCGCCTGCCGCCGAAAAATTAGCGAAAAAATGCTGGGCGGGACCGCTTACTATAATTTTACCAAAACAAAACGAAATTCCCGATTTGGTAACCGCAGGACTCTCCTCCGTCGGAATACGCATTCCAAACAGCGAAATTACTCGCGAAATAATACGAAAATCAAAAACGCCAATCGCCGCGCCTTCCGCAAACCTTTTCGGGCATACTTCGCCGACTTGCGCAAAACAGGTTTTAGACGATTTACGCGGGCGAATAGACGCGATTATCGACGGCGGAGAATGCAAGATAGGAGTAGAATCTACAATAATTTCATTCGTAAATAAAATACCCGTATGTTATCGCTTCGGCGGAATAGAATTAGAATATATAGAAAGCGTTATCGGAAAAGTGGAAATAGCGGGATTTCACGGAAAAGAGGATTTTTCGCCCGGACGAAGTTTAAGACATTACGCGCCAAAAACGCCGCTTTATCTCAACAAAAAAGAAAGCGATTTTTCGCCCGAAACAAAAATCGGTACCATAAATCAAGAAGGCGATTTATACGAAATAGCAAAAAATTTATACTCCGAAATTCGCAACGCCGACGCTAAAAATTGCGACGTAATTTTAGCGCGACTCGTCGAAAACAAAGGAATCGGAATGGCTATAAACGACCGCCTAAAACGAGCCGCCGCAGATTATAAAGATTAACTTTATTTATAACTTTTTTTGCAAGTTGCCGCGCTCTTTTTTGCGTAATTGCCTCGGCGTAAACGCGCATAATCGGCTCGGTATTCGACGAACGAATATGCACCCAGCCGTCGTCGTATATGATTTTTAAGCCGTCTTGCGTGTCTATTTTTTCGTTTGCGAAAACTTTTGTGAGTTTTGCCAAAATTTCCTGCGGCTCTAATTTTTTTATCGAAATTTTTTCTTTAACTATCGGATATTCCTTATATTGCGACGTAAGTTGCGTGATTTTTTTGCCGTTTTTCGCCATACATTCTATAATAAGCGCGATTGCGACAAGTCCGTCGCGAACCATAGAAACCTTTGGATAAATTACGCCTCCGTTGCCTTCGCCGCCCAAAAGAAGATGATTTTCACGAATTGCGTCCACTACGTTTGCCTCGCCGATTTTTGTACGGATAACATTTACGCCGAAATTTTTTGCTACGTCGTCGATAACCATCGAAGTAGAAAGATTTGTCGCGACGTCGCTTTTTTGCTTTGCCAAAACGTTTGCCATAGAAAGCGCCAAAGTCATTTCTTCGCAAATCGCCTCTCCGTTTTCGCCCATTGTCGCCAAACGGTCGCCGTCGGGGTCAAAAGCAAATCCCGCCCAAAAATCTTTTTTCGTTTTCAATAAATTTTGCAATTCGAGCAAATGAGCGGGACGCGGTTCGGGATTATGCACAAAATCGCCGTTTGATTTGCAATTTATACACTCGTATCGCACGCCCAAAGAGTTTAGCAATTCGCCTACCGCGCTACTTGCCGCGCCGTTTATAGTATCGACGGCGACTCTAATCCCAGCGTCTTTTATGAGTTCTACGTCTACGTTTTCGAGTATGGATGAAACGTGCGCCGAAACCGCCGACATTTCAATTCTTTCAGGTTCTTTATCAAAAACTTCAAATTCCAAATCCGACAAATATTCGCCATTGTTATATTTTTCGTAAATTGCCGAACATTCCTGCGCGTTAAGGAGTCGTCCGCTCGAATGAACCGCTTTATATCCGTTATAAGGATTTGGATTGTGGCTTGCCGTAATGATTATTCCCGAATGCGCTTCAAAATATCTTGTCGCAAAGCAGGTTGTCGGCGTGGTCGCTATTCCGATTGATACGGGCGTGCCTCCTGCGGCTCTTATTCCCTGACACAATGCCTTTTCTATCGCGATTCCCGACGGGCGCGTATCTCGTCCGATAATTACGTTTTTTCCGTTGTATATTTTTGTTTGAATATACGCTACCGCCCGAAGCAATTCAGCGCTTAAATCTTCGCCGAATTTTCCTCTTATTCCAGAAACCGACATTATTGGCTTTTCCACAAATTTTTCTCCTTTTTTCTATTAAAAATACTAATTGCCCGCTCAATATCTACAAAATATCCAAAAAATTCAATTCGCAAAGTTTTTCGTCTACGGTGGCGAGTCCGCATTTGTGAATTATGGAAGTCGCCGCTATAATTCTATCGGCGGGGTCGCCGTGCATTTGCAACGCGCCTGATTTTACGGCGATTTCGGGAGTTATCGGCAATAATTT
>WRFX01000062.1 GCA_009787445.1 Chitinivibrionia bacterium
CGTTTTTCAACACGGTTTGGCACGGAGTTTGAGTAGCGGGGGGGGGGTAAATTCATCGTTTAGAAAAAAGCGCTTATTAGGCATAAATTCTCCTTTGTTAAATTTTAAATTTTGAACAAAAATAATATTTGGACAAATATAAAAGCAATTAAAAATTTATGCAAAAGAATTTTTTTTTACATATTTCACAAAAAATATAGTATATTATTGTTAAAAAGGAGCAAAGATGTCGGTAATGCAATTAAAAAAGAATAAAATGAAACATTTGTATCTCGGAATCCAAGACGACAAATATAACTTTTTTGTCGAATTGATAAAAAATCTAAATTTTGTTAAAATCGAATATGGTGAAATACCAGTCGCAAAAAGCAAAAAAGAAAGCGTTATCGCAAACATTAAAAAGGGATTTAGTGATAAAAAAGCAATAGACAAAGGCGAACTGAAAACATTTCCGATTGAGGATTTATTTGATGAATAGCGAAATAAGATTTACGGAACATTTTAGAAAAGAATATAAAAAACTCGCAAAAAAATACGTATGGCAATCTCTTCAAAAAGAAAAGGCAAAAGCGGCGGAGCAAGAATTATCACTTATTTTGTAGATAAAGACAATATTGTTTATTTGCTTTCAATTTACGACAAAAGCGAAGAAGCAAATATTTCCGATAATGAAATTAAGAAAATATTGGAAGAAATGGAAAATAAATATAATAATCAATAAAAAAACTATGCAAATACTTTTTTCACAAACTTACCCTCAATCCGTCGTAAGCGAAAGTCATCCTGCTGTCGATAATTTTTTCGTCCGTTTCGTAATTTATATCGTGGCAAAGATGCGTGCCGAGAACTTTTTTCGGATTTATTTTCGCGATAAGATTTTCAACGTCGGCGTAAATAAAATGCGTGCTGTGAGGACGCTCCATACGCAGACAATCGACAATAAGCAAGTCGAGATTTTGCAGTTTTTTAAAAGACGTTTGCGGAATACTTTTTACATCGGGAATATACGCGATATTCGCAAATCTGTAACCGAAACAGCCGTTGCAATCGCCGTGAACAACAGGAATCGGTATAAAATCCAAGCCGAAAAGGTTAAAATTTTGGTTTATTATATTTCTTTCAAGTTTCGGAATTCCGCCGCCGACAAACGTATTCGGGTCAAAAATATACGAAAAACTTTGCGAAATGGCATCTATCGTTTCCTGCGAGCCGTAAATAGGAAGTCCGTTTTCAAAACCTCCGCAAAAAGAACGAATATCGGGAACTCCGCTAATGTGGTCGCTGTGGCGATGAGTGAAAATTGCGGCGTCGATATTCTTTATGTTTTCCCGCAAAATTTGCGTTCTGAAATCCATTCCGCAGTCAATTAAAACGGATTTTTTGTCGTAAGAAACTAAAATAGACGAGCGGGTTCTGTTGTGTTTCGCGTTTGTTTTTGCCAATTTGCAAACGTTTTTGGGACAAAATTTATAGTCCTTTATAACGCAATCTATAACGGGAACTCCGTGCGACGTCGCCGTGCCTAAAAATAAAATTTCAATCATTTTTTATCCTTTATTTTGGAGGATGAATTACTAATTTTTTCACTTTGCTTTTTATAACTTCGGTTTTCGTTCCAAGCGACGAAGACATATAGCCGTCTTCTCTAACGTATCGTTTTACAAAAAGCCGATAAAGATAAACGTTTGGAGAAAGTTTTTGTCCTCTCTGGTCGGTCAAATCCCAAATTACTCCGCGATTTACGTTGCTAAAACTTCGCACTAATTTTCCGTTTAGCGTATAAATTTTCAGCGAAATATTTGATACGTTGTCGAGCGGCTGATTAAAGAAAAATTGCGTCGTTTGCCCCATTCGCACGGGCGACGGATAGCAAAAAAAGTCGCCTATTGCGTACTGTTCGTCTTCCAAAGATTTTACGTCTAAAATGTAGCGTTTAGTCGTTATATTTTGCAAAATATCGCGCGCGGAAATTGTTAATTCGTATTCGCCCGAAGCCGCAAAAAGTCCTTTTGAAACGGGAAAAGGAAGCAAAATCGAACGAAAATCGTCGTTTACAAGCGTCAAATCTTCTTTGCCGAATTGTTTTTTGCTCATCGCTTGCTCTATTGAAACGGAAACGCCTCCGCCCGGCGACTGCGAAGAAAAAATATCCACTCCCGATTTATCCGAAATGTGAATGTTGAGATTTGCGGTTCCCGATTTTCTGTTAAATCCGTCTATAGTTATTTTGTTGCCCACGATATTATTTGAAACGTCGCTCATACTTCCCGTCGAGTCGCTGAAAATCTGCTGTACTACGATAGTAGGACCAATGTTGTCCGTCGTATCGACGTTTGAAATGTCGAAACCGCTGAAAATTATTTCGTCGGATTTTACGCCCGAAAAAATAGTTTTGTCGGATTTTGAACTCACGTGAATCTTAAACGCCGAACCCGAAGAATCGTCGATAACCGTCGGCGGAATCATAAGCGGCGCTTCAAAAGCGTTTCCCGTAAAATCTACGGTTTGGCGAGCGACTATCATACCGGGCATAGTATATTTATCGTAATTTACTTGCGGCGGGGGGATTATTCCGTCTTTTCGCGTCGGCGACAAATTTTCGGGATTTTGAAGAATAATTTCGGCTGTTCGTAAAATTTCGTCGTTTGGAATTGGCAATTTTGCCGAAATCGTAACGTTTTGCATTTTTTTCAGCGTATATGTCTCTTTTTCTTCGTCGTTCAATATTTTAATATCCGTAATTTTTTTGCGATTCGGCATAGGAATGTAAGACGGGTCGCCCAAAATCAAGAAAGTCGGCACGTTTTGAAACGCTTTGCCGCTCAAATACGCTTGCCCTACGCTTGTCGGTTCAAGAGGATTGTCGTAAAAACTTTCAAAAAAAGCGTATGCGAGCGCGCCGTTTTCGTTGGAATAAGCGGTTCTTGCGGCGGAGATTGCAGCGACCGCTCCGATGGAACGTCCTTGTCTTTGTTCGAGCACTAATCTTTGCGAAAGTCCGAAAGTCGAAGGGTCGTCGAAAAATCCTGCCGAACAGGAAAACGCGCCGAAAATAAAACATCTGTCAAAATTAGTCAGAGACGCGACGTCGCTATTTTGGAAAATTCTTTGGTCTGAAAGCGTTGTAGAACTGCCGTGTCCAAAATAATTTACTATGGAAACGCCGTTGTTTATTTCGTCGATTAACGCTCTTTGGGCGAGAGGTTTATAGCCGCGATTATCCATAGGAAATTCAAAAAGCGTAATCTTGCGAACGTCCGCCGTTTTATCCGCTTCGGCAATAATTCGTCCTACGTTGTCGGACTGTTCGGTATGATTCATCGTATCGAAAGTGTTGATATAAATAATATCGTCGTCGGACACGAGAAGCGGACGATTTCTCCAAAAAGAATTATCGGCGTTTTCGCCTTCAAGATTTTTTATTTTTTGCAGATAAGCGTTTGCCTGCTCCGTCGTGGCGGCTGGAATTCGTCCTATAATAAGATTTGGAAACGCCCGAGGCGGCACATTTACAAGATTGCCCGCTAAAATTACGTTTCCCGCGACGCTTCCTTCTTCGGTGTAGCCAAAAAAATCTTCTATCGGATATGAAATCAAATCGGTTTTATATGTAAACGCTTTTGAAATATAAACGGGAATATGATTGTTTTGCGTGTTTTTTTTGTAATCGAAATGTCCGCCGCCAAAAAGCGTCAAATAATCTGGCGACGGCGAGCCGTTTATTTTTTGCCACGAATTTTGCGTATAAACCATAAAATTACGAATCGCTTCGGGAGAAAAAACTCCGCCCGAAAACGTTTTTAGAATATCGTTTATTCCCACGACTTTCGGCGAAATAAATTGTCCCGTATTCTTTTTATGTTTTGCAAGTTCCACTGCCTGACTTAAAAATATTTCGGGCGCGACTATCAAATAATCGGCGAAATTTGACGTCTCAAGCAAATTTTCTATGTGATAATTATTGTCTTTGGAAACAGTTTTTCTTATGATTTCCGTATTTTTTGGAATCGGCAAAAAATCTGTTTCTTTTGATAAATGATATTTGTATCCGTTTCCCGTTGAGTCCAAAAATTCAAAATTTCCAGAATTTCCCGAATTTGAACCGTCGGCGATAAGTTCGGTTTTTTGCGTTTTTGGATTATGGCGCAGAAGTAAAAATTCTTGCGGCAAATCCGAAATTTTATAAGAAACAAGCGTTTTTTCGTCGCTTTCAGGCGAATAAAATTGCATACTATTTACGCCGCTTAAAGATAAATTTTGTTTGTAGCGCAAATCGTAAGCGTCAAAATCCAAATATTTGCCGTTATTGTCTTCTCTAAAATTTGCCGAAATGCTAAATTTTGCGGAAGCGGAATTTGCGGTAAAATTAGTCCAATTTTCCATATTATTTCGCAAAATTACCGAGTTTGCGTTTGTCGTCGAAAAGTTTATCGACAAAAAATTTCCCGTCCATTCGTGCGCGAAAAATCGGATTTTCGCGGCGTCCGTCGATTTATTTACAAGAAACGAATTAGGAAATTCGACGTCCGCAAGAGTATTTCTGCTCGGCGTAAGAGAAGTCCAAACCAAACGTTTGTCGCCGTGTTTGTCTGAACCGCTGTATTTTGTCGTAATAGCGGTTGAACGCTTTGCGCGAAAATATACGTCTCCCGTCGTTTGCGGCGAAGTCGCGGTTTCTTGCGGCGGCGAAAAATTTGGCATTTTGTCGCTAACGTCGCCGTCCAAAGTTATCCAGTAGTAACGTCTGTAATCCGTGAAATTAAACAGAAAACGCCAGTTGTTTTTATCTTCGTCGTAAATCCAAGTATGAATTTTTTCGCCGTAAAAAAGAATTTCGTCGTTACGGATAATATATGGAACTTTCACAAGTCCGTTAAGTTCGTTTGTTAATTGGTCAAACGACGGAGTAACGCTGTCGGCGACGTTTGGATTTGAAGAGTATATTCTTATTTTATTTAAGTCGATTTGCGTTCCAAGCGGTCTTAAATCGTCGCGAGTAATTTTGTAAATTCCCGCTTTTGACGACAAATCGCATTCGTTATAATTGCTTGCCGACGGTTCGTCGCCGATGGAAAATCGCAGCGCGTCGCCTTTTATGTAATTGAAATCTCCTGCGACGGCGCGGGTTTGCGCTGGTTTCGTTTCAAGAATCGTGTTTGTTATTCTGTCTCTGTTTAGAATTTTCGCCGAAATTGCGTTGTAATAATCGCTTTTCGGCACCGTTTTTTTTGTCTGCGAGGCAAAATAATTTATTACGACGAGCATTTCGGTCGTATAAGTTATTTCATTGTTTTTTATTGACAAAACGGGCGAAATATCCGCAAAAAACAGCGGAATATTGCGCACTGTCGAATAACTTACGGCGGGCGAAATTGCGCGATTTTGTAAATTGTCCGGTATTTTCATCGTAAATTTATTTTGCGGAGAAGCCGAAACCTGCGGATTGCTGTTTATTTCGGCGGTAAAAGGCAAAGAAATTACGGGAATATCCATACCGCTTCTATAAGTAAAAGGGTCGAAATTTATTTTAACGATAATTTTGTCATCCGAAATTTCCAAAACATTAACGTTTGCAAACAAAATATTCGCAAAAAACAGAATTAGAAATATAAACGTTTTTTTTAACATCATTTTCCTTTTTTTATTGTGAAAATACTATTTTTGTACGACAAAAAGGAGAACGTATTGAAAGAAGCGGTTATTGAAATACGAAATTTGTCGGCGAAATACGGCGAAAAAGTTGTTTTGCACGATATTTCCACCGATTTTAACAAAGGCGAAATAAGGGTAATTCTCGGCACGAGCGGTTGCGGAAAAACGACGCTTTTGAAACACACGATAGGACTTAACAAACCTTTTGGCGGAAGCGTAAAAATTTTTGGAACGCGAATAGGCGAACTCGACGAACCCGATACGACCGCCGTGCTTAAAAGAATCGGCGTAATGTATCAAAACGGCGCGCTGCTCGGCTCGCTTACCGTCGCGCAAAACGTCGCGCTGCCGCTTAAAATGCACTCGAAACTCAACGATAAAATTATAGAAGAAATTGTCCGTCAAAAACTTAAAGACGTTAGAATGAGCCACGCGTACAATCTTTTTCCCGGCGAACTTTCGGGAGGAATGCGAAAAAGAGCCGCAATCGCGAGAGCGTTGGTTTTAGACCCGCCTATTTTGTTTTGCGACGAGCCGTCGGCGGGTCTCGACCCCGTAACCAGCGCGGGACTTGACGCCCTGTTAATTGAAATGCGCGACCGTTTGGGCATAACGATAGTCGTCGTAACGCACGAAATAGAATCGATAAAAACGATAGCGGATTCGATAATTTATTTGGAAAAGGGCTTCGTCTGTTTCGACGGCTCGCTAAAAGACGGGCTTGCGCTGACGGAAGGAAAAGTTTACGATTTTTTTAATCGGATAGACAGAGAAGAAAATAAGTAAGGAGATAGCGACAAAAAAACAAAAAACGTTAATTTACGCTATCTCCCAAATTTCCTCCCGCCGCCTCAAAAAAATCAATCGTCGTTAAACTCTATCATCGGCGCGTTTTCGTTTTGTTTCGCTCTTGCAAGCGGCGCCGGCGCGACTTTGTTTGCCTTGTTCAATTTTTTAAGGATTCTTTCGTCTCTTTTCTTTCCGTCGACAATTCCTATTAAACGAGTAACAAAGCCCTCGACTCTTTGCGCTTCGTTCGACAAATCGTCCGTGTTTGTAGATAAACTTTGAGAATTTGCCGCAGTGTTTTGCGTCGATTGACTCATATCCGAAATCGCCTGATTTATCTGCGAAACTCCCCGCGCCTGTTCTTCGGTGGCGACGGTTATTTCTTTTATTATCAACTCCATTTTATTCGACGAATCCGCTATTTTTCCTATAACGTCCGCCGTTTCGTTTGCCAATTCAACGCCGTTTTGACTGCTTGCCTGCGCGCTTTCAATTAAATCGGCGGTTTTCTTTGCGCTTTCGGCGCTTCTTTGAGCCAAATTTCTAACTTCTTCTGCGACGACGGCAAATCCTTTGCCCGCTTCGCCTGCGCGAGCCGCTTCAACAGCCGCATTTAACGCTAAAAGATTTGTTTGGAACGCAATTTCATCGATATCTTTAAGAATTTTTGCCGTCTCGTTGCTCGAACTCTGAATTTTAATTACGGCGCTTTGCAAACGGTCCATAGCGTCTTTTCCCATTTTCGCTTTTTCTACGCTGTCTTTTACCAAGGTATCCGCATTTCGCGTGTTGTCGGAAGTTTGTTGAGTCATAGAAGTAATTTCGTTAAGCGACGCGGAAATTTCTTCCAAAGTAGCCGCCTGTTCGCTCGACGCCGAAGAAAGCGAACCCACAATATCAGAACTTTTTTGCGCGTTTGTGGCGAGCATTTCGGAGTCGTGTCCTAAATCTTCGGTAACTTCGTTTAAGCCGCTAATAATAAATTTGGAGAATAAATTCGTATAAACCATCGCAATTATCAAAGAAGCCAAAAGAATGGCTAACGCGACAATTATGGTTTCCGACTGCCTTCTCGACGCGCCTACGGAAAGTTTATCAAGCGTGTTAAATTGTTCTATCGCAAATTCTTCCGTAAATTTTGAAAGCGATATATAATGCGTTACGCGCTGTTTCGCAAGTTCGTCTATCTCCGTGTAAATTGCCGATAAAGCAATCATTTCGTTATTGTATTCCGAAACCGATTTAAGTATTTCTCCCATCATATTTCTGAAATACACGACGGCAGCCGTTTTGCGTAATCCGTCTAACATATCTTCTAAATATTTCATATTTTCTACTGCGATGGTCGTTAATTCGCTTCTTTGTGCGCCGGTAGCCAGACGCGAAACCGAAAAAGTCGCCACTTCCGCTTTTCCTACGCCTTTATAAGCGATAAACATATCGTAAATTCTGTTGAAACGTCTTCTTAATCGGTCTCTGTCGCCCGATTCTACTTCGCTTTCTATAAGCGCTCTCATAGTGTCGGCGTAATATTCGTCTAATCCTTTTTCAATAGTCGTTGTTAACTCTTCAATTTTTAGTGATTTTTCTTTGGCAATAAACGCGTTTGCCCGTATCGCTTCCGAAATTCTGCGATATTCTTTGCCCATAGTAATTAAATTGTCTATTTCTTTTACGACGCTTGGAAGTTCGTGCGGATAATTTTGCGACAGGACTTTCATTTCGGCGAGCGTCGTGTCTAATTTGTCTAAATGGACTAATCCCGCGTCAAAAATTTTGTCGTCGAAATTATACTGATAAGCGCGAAAATTATATCCCGCGTTTAACACCGCTTTGTTCACCAAAAAAGCCAATTCCGCAGCGGGAATATACGCTTGGTCCTGCAAATCGGCGTCGATTTTTCCTTTAATGTTAAAAAACGTAACTATGCTTGCAAAAGCCAACATCAACAAACACGAAATTACGAACGCCCGATACATCCAAAATTTTAACACCATAAAAAACTCCTTTGTTTTTAATATATTTTAATTTTCTATGGGACATTGCGCGTTCGTACATTCGTACACTTAATAAAGAACATAATTAAATGAACTTTTTGTATTTTACGTCGTTGTTTGTCCATATATAATAATTTAATATATTTTTTGCGAAATTGCAGAAATTTTTTAAGAAAAAGTAAAAATTTTCACAAATGTTTTTTCATACAAATTGCGTTTTCGCCGCCGTTTGCGTAATAATTTTTACGAACTGCATATTTTTCAAAGCCGAATTTTGAATAAATGTTTATCGCTTTTTCATTGCTTTCTCTAACTTCCAAAAACAAACTTTTTGCGCCGTTTTTTGCGGCAAAGTTTAATATTTCGCTTATTATTTTTTTTGCCAAGCCGCGATTTTGCCATTCGCTAACGGTTGCGACATCGTAAATTTCCCATTCTTCGCCGACGGGCATTACAGAAGAAAAACAGACAACGTTTTGTTTGTCGTCAAATTCTACAAAAAATAAAACTCCGTTTTTTATTGCCGTTTTAACGCTATTTACGTCGGAATTTTCAAAAAGCATTTTTTGCTGAATTTCACATATTTGCGCCGCCGTTTTGTCGCAAATTTCGTTTTTTACGATAAACATTCGTCAAACTCGCCGTCCGTAAATAAGCCGAAAACCAGTAACCGTCTTGTTGCTTGTTGCGCCGCAAAATTTTATCTTTATATTCATAATATACCTCGACTTTGTTTGTGTTTTTCCTTAAAATACGTTAAAACTTTAAAGAATTTCTGCTTTTAATTATTTTTTATAAAATAAATATTGCATATACGAATGGAAAAATAATATATTCTATTTCACTTAAAAGTTTTTTGCCGTTCGTTTGAAAGGAAGTGTTTATGTCCGAAAGAAAGAAAGTTAGTCCTGAAGCGTTAGTTGGAAAGTATTTGACTTTCGTGCTTGGCGATGGAGAATACGCCATAGGAATACTTGAAGTACAGCAAATAATACAGATGCAGCCGATTACGCGCATTCCGCAGGCGCCCGGTTTTATTAGAGGCGTAATAAATCGGCGCGGAAAAGTTATTCCTATATTGAGTATTCACAACAAGTTTAATATGCCGTCGCTGGACGAAACGAACAAAACTTGTATCGTTATCGTCGAAATTCCCGACAAAGACGGACATTTAGTTTTCGGAATCATTATAGACGAAGTAAAGGACGTAATGCAGATAGACGTAGAAATGCTTACGCAATCGCTTCCGGAAGTGGAAAACAGCAGCACCGCAAAACACGTCGTAGGCGCGGTGCGAGTGGGAGATAAAGTGCGTTTTATTCTTGATTTGAATGAAATTCTTGATTTTGAAGAAGTAAGTTTATTGAAAAAAGTGTTTTAATACGGAGGACGGATGTTCAGCGACATAGTTCCATATACGCTAAGACCGGGGCAAGTTCATCTTGTGAAAGAAACGGGGTTCATAAGAACGGTCGTAGGAAGCGCGGTGTCGATTTGCATTTGGGATGAAGAGTTGAGATACGCCTGTATGTGTCATTTTGTATTTCCGATGCCGGCTCCCGGGGATTCTCCAAGCGGACTTTACGCTACGGAATCCATACCTACAATGTTGAAAACTTTGAGCAGCGCCGGTTCAAAAAGGCGTTCGCTTACGGCTCATATTCTCGGCGGCGCAAGTCAGACGCCTGTTCCTGACCCGACAGCCGAACAAAACATAGAGGCGGCAAGATTTATTTTGAGACAGAATCGCATTCCGGTAATTTGCGAGGACGTCGGCGGAAGAGTTGGTCGTAAAATCGTTTTCAATGCGGAAAATGGAAACGTTGCGGTAGTAAAAGTAAGAAAATTAAGAGATGGAGATTGGGCAGATGATATTGACTAAAAAAATTAAGGTAATGATTGTCGACGATTCGGCATTGGTGCGTCGCGTGCTTTCTCGCGAATTGGAAAAAAATCCGAGTATTGAAATCATCGGTATGGCGCCCGACCCCTATGTGGCTCGGGATATGATTGCGAAAAACAAACCCGAAGTAATGCTTTTGGACATAGAAATGCCGCGAATGGACGGAATTACGTTTTTGCGCAAAATGATGCAAAGTTTACCGATTCCCACGATTATCGTTTCGTCGCTCGCCCAGCAAGGTTCTACTCTTGCTTTGGAGGCGATGCGCTGCGGCGCGGTCGACGTGGTAACAAAACCTTGCGAAGCGTATTCTATTGAAGAGGTAATTCCGCTTTTGATAGAAAAAATAAAGTCGGCGGTTTTGGTAAACGTGCAAAAAATTCAACAGCAGGCGACAGCCGGAAACGCGAGCGCATTTGCGAAAATCACTTCTTTTACCGCGACGACAAACAGAATTTTGGTAATAGGAAGTTCGACTGGCGGAACGGTCGCGCTTGAAAGAATTTTGCCGACGCTTCCTAAAAATTGTCCGGGAACGCTTATAGTTCAGCATATTCCCGCGGGATTTTCGCGAACTTTTTCCGAACGTCTAAATACGATTTGCGACGTAACCGTAAAAGAAGCGAAAAACGGCGACAGCGTGGTAAACGGGCAAGTTCTTATAGCGCCGGGAAATTATCATATGTGGCTAAAAAGAGACGGCGGACGATACGAAGTAAAAATCGGCACGGGAGACCCGCTTCATTATCAG
This sequence comes from Chitinivibrionia bacterium, assembly GCA_009787445.1. Taxonomy (GTDB): domain Bacteria; phylum Fibrobacterota; class Chitinivibrionia; order Chitinivibrionales; family Chitinivibrionaceae; genus WRFX01. Next base: position 11,093 of record WRFX01000062.1, read on the forward strand.
AGACCGTGCGTGGAACATTTGTTTAATTCTACGGCGGAACAAGCGGGAAAATCGGCGGTCGGAATTATTTTGACGGGAATGGGCTCCGACGGCGCGGCGGGACTTTTGAATATGAAAAACGCGGGAGCAAGAACAATAGCGCAGGACGAAGCGAGTTCGGTCGTTTGGGGAATGCCGGGAAGCGCGGTAAAATTAGGCGCGGCGGAATTTATTCTTCCTCTCGATAAAGTTATTCCAAAAGCGCTCGAATTGTTGCGATAATTTATTGAAAAAACCGAAAGAAGGTATAAATGGGGTGGTTTAGCCAAGAAAAAAAAGAAAAACCAAGCGAAGAAATATGGACGAAATGTCCTAAATGCAACAAGCCGATTTTCAAAGACGAATGGATAAAAAACGATAAAGTTTGCCCGAAATGCGGATTTCACGACCGACTTAACGCTTGGGAGCGAATAGAACTTTTGCTTGACGGCGGCAGTTTTGAAGAAACAAACTCTTCGGTTTCGCCGTCCGACCCGCTCGGATTTGTCGACTCGAAAGCGCCTTATTCAGAGCGCATAACCGAAGCGAAAAATAAAACGGGACTAAACGAATCCGTAATAACGGGAACTGGACTTTTGGACGGCAGAAAAATCGCCATCGCGGTTATGGATTTTCGCTTTTTGGGCGGAAGTTTAGGAAGCGGCACGGGCGAAAAAATTTATAGAATCGCAAAAAAATCGCTTGAACTCAATATTCCGCTCGTTATCGTTTCGGCTTCGGGCGGAGCGAGAATGCAGGAAGGAATTTTGTCGCTTATGCAAATGGGAAAAACCTGCGCGGCGATATCTCTACTCAACGAAAAAAATATTCCTTACATATCGGTTTTGACCGACCCGACGACGGGCGGCGTTTCGGCTTCGTTTGCAATGGTCGGAGACGTAAATATTGCCGAAAAAGGCGCGTTAATCGCTTTTGCGGGACGTCGAGTTATTGAAAATACCATAAAACAAAAATTGCCCGAAGGATTTCAGACCTCCGAATATCTGCTCGAACACGGATTTGTCGATAAAGTAGTTTCGAGAAACGAAATGAAAAAAACGATTTCTAACATTTTATCATTTTACAATCGTAACGCGGGGTAAAAAATGAAAGAAAAAGAAAAAACTGCGGTAAAATCTAAACCTGCGCAAGCAAAAACAAAAACCGCGACGCAAGCGAAAACGGAAGCGAAAGCAAAAAAATCAAATACATCTTCTTGGGAGACAACTTTAATGGCGAGAAACCAAAACAGACCTTATTTTAAGGATTATGCGGCGGGAATGTTTACGGATTTTATTGAATTGCACGGCGACAGAAGATTTTCGGACGACAAGGCGATTTCGGGCGGTTTTGCAAAATTAGGCGGCTTGCCCGTTATGCTGATAGGACACAACAAAGGCGGCGTGGACGTAACGGCTAAAGCCGAACATCGCTTCGGACTTCCCCTTCCCGACGGTTACAGAAAAGCGCAGCGTCTTATGGAACTTGCGCAAAAGTTTAACACTCCCGTAATTACGCTTATCGACACTTCGGGAGCGTATCCCGGTATCGAAGGCGAAGAACGCGGACAAGCGGAAGCGATAGCGCGTAATTTGGTCGTTATGGCGCAACTTAAAGTTCCCGTCGTCGTTGTCGTTGTAGGCGAAGGCGGAAGCGGCGGCGCGTTAGGAATAGGCGTAGGAGATACCGTATTTATGCTTGAAAACGCGGTTTATTCGGTTATTTCTCCCGAAGGTTGCGCGGGAATTTTGTGGCGCGACGGAACAAAGGCGGAACTTGCCGCAAACGCGCTGAAAATCACGGCAAACGACTTAATAAAATTCGGAATTATAGACAAAATAATAGACGAACCCGAAGGCGGCGCACACAAAGACCACGCAAAAACGTTTGAAAACGTAAGAGAAGTCATACTTGAAGAATTACAACGTTTGCAAAAACTTTCTCCCGAAAAACGAGTGGAAAATCGAATAGAAAAATTTGCGAAAATGGGTGTATTCACCGAATAAAATATTATCTATTCTTGCTCTTCGTAAACTCTTTTGATTTCGGCAATTTGTACTTTAAGATTGTCTAATTTTTCGCCCGAAAGTTTTGGCGTGGCTATCATTCGTTTTTGAAGCGGATTCATCCATTGTCCGTTAGTTTGTTTGAAACCGAAATGCAAATGCGGTCCGTTGCTTCGTCCCGTATTTCCCGAAAGTCCTATAACCTGCCTTGCCCTGACGTTTGCGCCGACGTTTACGCTTCGTTTATTCAAATGCAAATAATACGAAGTTGTGTTGTCGTTGTGTTTTATGGCGATATAATTTCCCGACAAATCGTCGTAAGTCGATTTCACGACTTTACCGTCGGCTACCGCATAAACGGGAGTTCCCGCGCTTGCTCTGTAATCGACTCCCCAATGCGTCGTGTTTTGACCCGTAACGGGATGTCGGCGCATACCAAAGTTTGACGTAATGTGAATTTTATCGAGCGGATAGCGAAGTCCCGAAAAAATTAGCGCCTCGCCGTCTTCGGTGTAATGCGCGTTGTAAGAACTTTTATCGCCGTCGAAATATCTGAAACCTCTGTGGTTTCCCGCACGGGTTCCCGAATACGAAACGAGCAGTATTTGCGTTTTTTCGTTTAATATTTTATCTTCTATTTCACCGTTTTCGGTTGAATCTTTGTAAATTGTTTCGCGCAAAAGTAGTTCAAATTCGTCGCCGATTCTTGCGTCGGTTCTGAAAGGAATTTTGCATTCAAGAATATTCGTCGCGACTCCGACGATATTCGACGGCAAATCCATACCGCGAAGTTCGCTGTCGAGAGTGCTTGAATTTAGCGTTCCTTTTATGAGACGATAACGAATTTCGCTCGGTTTTTCGTCCAAAACGTATGAAACTTCGGGGGCGATTTCGGCTTCGTCCTGCGAATACGAAAATTTAATTCTGTGCGTCGTAATTACGTCTTGAAAATATATAAATTCCAGCAATTTTGCCGTGTCCAAATCGAATATTCCCGCAAATCTTTCGCCGACTTTTAGCGTTGTAAAATCCGTTTCGTTCGCTAACGAATCGATGATTTTTTGGCGAAGACGGCGGTCTATGTTTAGTCGTTCCATAACGTTGAAAGGACCTTCGCCGCGCTGTAATTGCGTTTCTATTACGACGACGGTATCGATTACGACGGGCGTCGCTTCTTCGGTTTCCATATCCTGCGAAATTTCTTTCTCGATTTGATAATCAAGCGGTTCCTTTTTTTTACAGCCGAAAAAAATTAAAATTATTACGATTGTCGCAATTTTGAAAATATTGATTTTTGTCAAATTTACTCCGTTTTTGCGTTCAAGTTTCAGGTAAAATACTATATGTTCAAGGCAAAATGGATTTTTTATTAACTATATTTTCATAAAAACGGTTATTTCGTACTTTTCTAAATTGCAAAATACTATTTTATTATTGAAAACTAACCCAAACCACTTAAAAAACAACAAAAAAGAACGAAAGGAAATGCGGTATGAAAAACAATTTTCGCGAATTTAAAGATTTTAGTACATCTTTGGTGTGCGCCGCATTATATTTTATTCTTATGAATAATAAGGTACGAGGAGACGGTACCCCCCCCCGCGATAATTCTTGACAGTTTTCTTTTTACAGTAAAAAAATTTTCGTTTTCTTAATATTGCGAAAAATATTCTTTTTCGATTTTCGTCTCTTTTTCAATTACACTTTTTTCATTTTCATTTATTTTGCTTATACGGGACGTTTCGTCTGTTCAGTATAAAATTTGGATTTTTTATTAACTTTTTTAAAAAGAAAATTAAGGAGGTTGGGCTATGTTGTTAAACAAAAAAGGCGTATCTATGTTGTATGTGCTTATGGCGCTTGTTTGTGTGGGAGCGATGGGGTCGCTCGTTTTGAGTATGGCGAAAAAAGAAAAAGCGGATTCTTCGCTGCGATATTCTTCGGA
>WRFX01000063.1 GCA_009787445.1 Chitinivibrionia bacterium
TTATACATTTTATAAATGGCGTATTGTATTTTATGAGAAAACGGGTAAATAAATGAGTAAATTTAAGTACTCGTTTTTTTACTTAACTAGGATTGAACCTATAATTTTACTAAATTGATGATTATCATCACTAAAATTACTAAACCAATTCAAGTTAAGATGGTTAACGATTCCGACTTTAATAGGTGTTTCAATTTCAATAATAGATTTTTTATGTATATCTTTTTCATTATTAATATCATCATACATATTTTTGTTCCCTTTAATTATAAAATCTTCAAATGAATGAAGAAACACAACGCCATAATAATAAAGTTGCAAATCTTGAAACAAAAAAGCATCTATTATAGGTTGTCCACAAAAAATTTGATTCCCGTCATTAACATCGACACTAATTTCTCCATAAGCAACTGCGCCTTTAATAGGTATTTCATTTTGCATTGCTTTAACCATTAAATTTTTTGCAGAATCAATAATAGCCCTTAATGAATTTAACGAATTATCCCTTGAAAAAACAACGATTGAATCAGAAAAATTTACGCAATGAATTAATGTTTTATATATATTCATTTGGTTTTTTGTTTTTTCCATTAGTGATTTTAGTTTATTAAAAGCTTCTTCGTGTGTTTTTCTTAACATAAAATCTTTAAATCCCATAATATCAAGGTATAATACAAATCTTTCAGTAGTAGTTTTCTATTTTTTTTTCTTTTTAAGCGATGCTTGATTCTTACTTCTCTCTAATATTTTCTTTAAATCGGGATTTTTCTTGCTTTTATTGTTTAATTCAATTGCTTTCAATTATATCGTCGGCAGTTTTAATGATTTCAAGAAGTTCTTCTTTTTGTATATCTACATCTGTAATAAAATAATCCAAATCTTCGTTATATTTTGACAAACCAAATACCTCCTAACAAATTCTTCAATAAAAATATTAAAGGTTAATGAATAAAGTCAAGATATTCTTTGTTTATTTTTCAAGATTCACATATTTAGTATTTCTAATTATAACAAAACAACAAAAATAACTTAAAGGGCTATAAACTAATCATCGTCTCATTTTTTTACAAAGTTTTATTTATTGACGGCTTCTTTGAACGCTTTACCGACTTTGAAATATACAGATTTTGACGCCGCAATATCAATAGGTTGTTTCGTTTTCGGATTAAATCCTTTTTTTGCCGCTTTTTGCTAATCCCGATTTTTCTGCCGCCGCAGAAATCAATTCACTCTTGTTCATATTAAACTTCTCCTTTTAATTACGAATTGATTAAATTTATAAATTCTCTATGTCTTCCAAAGTTAATCCCGTTAATTCGGATATTTCTTTGGCAGACATTTTTCGCTGTTTCATTTTTCGGGCTATTTCGGCTTTACCTTTTAACTCGCCTTTTAATTTTGCTGTATATAATTCGCTCTTATAACTCATAAAATCTGCTTTTTCTCGTTCATAAGCCGCTTTCTGTTCAGGCGTCATTTTTAATACGTCCAACTTCTCGCCCGCTTCCTGTATTCCGCTCGCTGTGAATTCACTCTTTACCGACGAATTTTTTAATACGTATACCCACTCGTCAAATTTACTTCTTATCTTCTCGTCAAACTTGTTCGGAAGTATAAGATAATATTCAGGATGTATATTAACGTCCGGCGACAAAGGCGGATTTAAATTCTGCGAAAACGGAATACTCTCGTCAAAATGAACTCCCGCAAACTCCGTCAATTTCGCGTGAAAAATATATTCCTGTTTCGCTCCCAAGTCAAAATAAGCAATATTTATCGAATATACTTTTTGTATATCGTAAAAATTCCCCCGCGACACTTGCTCCACAACCGCTTTGCAAGCGTTAAACAATGCCTTGCCTAAAAAATCTATTTTGTCGCCAAATTGTATCTCAAACACGGCAATTTCGCCGTTATCAATTTTCGCTTTCAAATCTACTCTGTTTATTTTTTCAAAAGCATTGCTAATATTACCTTCGCTTTCCAATATATTTTCTATAACTATCTTTTTATTAAGCAATTCACCTAAAAAACCCTCCAAAACGCCAAAATTTGCTTTGTCGCGTAAAAATTCCTTCATTGCCCAATCAAGCGATATTATTGTTCTGTCCATCTCTTCTCCTTTTTTAACATAAATATACTATTTGCCATTATTAGAGAATACTAAATCAAAAAGATATGCGAAAATTAAAATACTATCTAAAACCATAATTTTAGATAGTATTGTTTTGAAACCCGCTTGTAGAGAAAGTTTTTATTCCTTGTTTTTTACTTTTTTCGCTTTTTACTATTTAAATATGATAGTTTGTTATATTTTAGATAGTAATTTTTTCAATAGATATATTGTTTTACAACAATTATAATGTAATACAATGAATATATTTTAATTCAACTATATTATTTTTCACAAAGATATAATTGTAATAAATTAACTATATTGCTTTTAATTTAATACAATGCTATTTTATTTATTAGTTTTATTACAATGAATATAATTTATATAAATGTATATATTATTTTACAATAATTACATTGAAAAACAATAAATATATTGACTTTCATTATTACCATTTATTATATTATATAGAAATATAAATATTTTAGAAAGGATTCTATAATGGCTTACACTATTGCTATTGCAAACCAAAAAGGCGGCGCGGGAAAAACTACTACTGCGATAAATTTATCCGCGGCGCTTGCAGAAAAAAAGAAAAAAGTTTTAATTATCGACGCAGATCATCAAACTGCGAGTACAAGCCACATTCTCGCTCCCAATGAAGAACATTGCGCATTGTCCGCGGCGCTTAACGGCGATAAAATTGAAATGATACGAATAAATAATAAATACGATTTAGTCGTATCTACTTTGATATTAGGACAAACTGCGGATTCATTAAGCACAATAAAAACGCCTGCAATTCGTAACAAAAAATTAAAAACCGCTCTTGAAGACGTAAAAGATATGTATGACTATATAATAATCGATTGTCCCCCATCTTATAACAGCGTAACTTATAACGCTCTTTGGGCAAGCGATTATTGTTTAATTCCAATGCGCCCAAATGATTTACACGCAGTATCACTAGAAGATATGCTTGATATTTGCCAAATTGTTCAAGAACAAGGAGCAAAAATCGTTCCTTTGGGAATTTTAATGGTAAATTTCGATGCAAGATTAAAACTGCACAATAAATATTTAAACGACGTTAACGGAAAACACCCTAATATGTTGTTTCACTACAAAATTCGCAACAACGTAGACCTTGAAGAAACTCCGTCTGCCCATAGCGATATTTTTGCTTATAACCCCAAAAGCAATGGAGCAATAGATTATATGGAAGTCGCAAATGAATTAGAAAGAAAAATAGACGTTTCAACGAAAGGAGCAAATAATGGGAAAAAACATTGATATTTTCAAAAAACGAGAGAAAGGAGAGCAAATAATTCTTGAAAAATCTACGGATTCCACTGAAAAAACAGAAAAAAGATTGTCAGAAAATGTAATTGTCGGCAATACTAAAAACAAAATCAGAGGAATGCCAATAGAAGTAATGGTCGAAGATTTGCCAAAATTTGATTTGGCTTTGCTGAAATTATCAAACAGAGATGGAGTTCTTTATCGAAAAAAAGACATTTACATTGCGATGACAAAGTATTTTTTTAAAACGATTGAAGAAAATCCTGAAAGAATTGAAATCGAAAAATATTAAAAAGGAGGTTTTTATGATGACGACTTATAATGAAAAAACGAACACTTTGCAAAATGATTATGGCGTTTCCAATTATGAAGTAGATTGGGAACAGGCGCGGTTGGTAGAAGAAAGATGGAAGCAAGAAAAATTGGAAGAAGAGTTGGATAATTATCGGCGAAAAAAATTATACAATTCTTTAAACGAAGATGTTCGGCAGAAATATCTAAAAATATTGTTGAAAAATCCCGAAATCGCCGATAAATACAAAGAATATCCTTTCCTTACATTTGATTATGCTATTACTAAAATGGCAAAAAAAGACGGATATACTGATGTTGAACTTTCCGATGAAGAATATGCGTTAATTGAAGGGAAATTTAACTACGAATACAAAGAAGAAATTCGTGCGCAAAACTGGGTATTGAGTGATTCTTATTCTGATTATTATCACGGAGAAGAACTAAAATGGCGGGAACAGATAGACGAGTTAGAATACGAGAAAAAAATTGCAGAAGAAGAAATGAAAGACAAACAGTATGATATAAATTGGGAAAAACCAACGGCGGAAGAAGAATATGATAAATATTCAAAAAAATTTAAAGAAATTGAAAACAAACTTAACCACGAAATCGCAAACATAACGAAAAATTTCGCAACAAAACACGGATAATTAACGCAGAAGAGGATAGGCAAAAAAACCTATCCTCTTTAATTTTACTCTTTATTTGCCTCGTTAATAATTATCAAGCCGTTGACCACATTCGCTAACGCCCTGATAAACTTTTCATCGCCTTCCTTAACGATTTTTATCAAACGTTTCTGTTGCGCAGACAAATTGTCGTTTTTTCCAGCGCTTTCTTTTTTAAGCGACTGAAATTTTGCCAACTCCTGCAAAACGTTTTTTATCATTTTTCTATAATTTTATCTTCAATAATGCGGGATAATTCAGATTTTCACTTTGGGAATTTAATAATTTTGGAGTTCTAATTGATGAAAAAAGGAGAAAAAATGAAAAAAATTATTGAATTAGGACGAGGAATCGGAAACGAATTGCTTTTCGGTTCAAGATTTAACGACGTAAAAATCGTGCTCGGAGAACCGAACGAAATAGACAATTCGCAAGTTCCCAGTTCCGACGGCGAAGACGAAGGCGATACGGTCGCGTGGATTTACGACAAATTGGGAATAACGCTTTATTTCGACGAAGAAGACGAATGGCGGCTCGGCACAATAGAAATCGACGATAAAGAATTTTCTCTGAAAGGCGAAAAACTTATAGGACGTTCGTTTATAGACGTAAAAAGGGTTTTGCAAAATATGGGAATCGGAGAAATCGCGGAAGAAAAATTTGACGCCGACGAAACGGACGGATACGAAAGTCGCCTGCTTTTTTCGGAATCAAAATGTCTAAACGTTTGGTTTGAATCCGATATTTGCACGGAAATTCAGTGGAGTCCCTTTTGGGAAAACGGAAAGCAAAAATGGGCGAAATAATTAAAAAATTTAACTTATTTCAAATTTTCTGAAAACAAAAAAAGGGGAACCGTATTTTTCGGTTTCCCCTAATAAAATTCTGCCTTGACTTTTATTTTACTTTCAACAATTTTGTTTCTCCGTTACTCAATCCTGTTTTTAATTATTTGCAAAATGTCGCTTAATTCTAACGACTGCTTATTTTGTTTTGCTTTTTCGCCCCTTAACACAAGGTCGTCTTCACCGTCGTATAAAACGGTTCTTGTTTGTCCTGCCGACAAACTAACCAAGGTCGCAAAATCATCGCCGTAATCGTCAATTATCGCAACGGCATAAGTTGCAGGCGATAATTGATAAGATTTAGATTTGCCGGGAGCAATCAAAGAATTTGGGTCTTAATCAAATACGTCCCAACCTGCCGTACCGCTTGGAATAGGTTTTTCCGAATTGATAATCGCAACGGCAATTATGTGATATTCTGAAGAAGTGTTGGAAACCGTTATTGTTCCTGTTGTGGGTTTGTCGTCATCTTTATCGCTACATCCCGTAACGAACAATACAAAACTCGCCAAAATTGCGGCAAAAAATAGATTTTTCATAAGAAAATCCTCCTCTTTAATTGGTAAATATTAAAATTATGAGGAGAATTAACCTAAAAAGGCTGCCCCGCCCATAATCATACATTTTACCAAGAATGTCGAATACGCCTATAAAATTATTTAAAGAACAGGCACGGCAGAACAACCCAAAGAGGCGGTCTGCCTGTTCTTTAATAATTAAATCAAAACGAAAAGCGGGGATAAAATATCCGCGTTTCGACATTCTTGGTATCAGGAAAATAATATTATGTTTATGAAAAATGGGAACTTTTTTGAAAAAGAATAAAAAAACGTATTTTTTAGTAATGTAAATAAATAATTTTCAAAATTATCTTGCATATTTTTTTAACAAAATACTATTTTTATGGAATTAAATCCACGAAAATTGCCATTTTTATGGAATTAAATCCACGAAAATTGCCATTTTTATGGAATTAAATCCACAAAAATTGAAAAAAGGAGACGACAATATGATAAAAAGAAAAGCGATAAACGCAATAATGAAGAAATTCGGCGATAAAAAAGCGATAGTAATTAAAGGCGCAAGGCAAGTTGGAAAAACAACTTTGCTTAAAACGATGTTTGAAAGCGACGATTCGGCATTGTTTCTTAACGGCGACGAACCCGACGTGCAAAATATTTTTGAAAACGCGACGTCCACATTACTAAAACAAATTTTAGGAAACAAAAAAAATATTATAATAGACGAAGCGCAGAGAATAAAAAATATAGGACTAAAATTAAAACTTATCACGGATTCAATTCCGGATGTAAAATTATTCGTCAGCGGGAGTTCGTCGCTTGATTTATCTAATAAAATAAACGAGCCGCTTACGGGACGCAAATGGGAATATATGATGCATCCGCTTTCGTTTGGCGAAATGGTTGAACATCACGGACTTTTGGACGAAAAACGGCTTATTGAACATCGATTAGTTTTCGGTTATTATCCCGAAATCGTTACAAACGCGGGAAGCGAGAAAGAAATATTAAAGCAACTTTCCGACAGTTATTTGTATAAAGATATTTTTATGTGGGAACAGGTAAAAAAACCTGAAAAATTGGTAAAACTTCTGCAAGCGTTAGCGTATCAAATAGGTTCGCAGGTATCATATACGGAATTAAGTCGTCTGTGCGGACTTGACATAAAAACGGTTGAAAGATATATTTTGCTTTTGGAACAGTGTTTTGTAATTTTTCGGCTATCAAGTTTCAGCAGAAATTTGAGAAACGAATTAAAATTTAGCAAAAAAATTTATTTTTACGACAACGGAATAAGAAATTCATTGATTGCGGATTTTTCTTTGGCGCGAACTCGTCGGGATATTGGCGGATTGTGGGAGAATTTTTTAGTTTCGGAAAGAAAAAAGAAAAACGATTACGATGAAAAATGGTGTAATTCGTGGTTTTGGCGAACGGTCGAACAGAAAGAAATTGACTACTTGGAAGAAGCGGACGGCAAAATAAGCGCGTTTGAATTTAAGTGGAACGAAAACGCGAAATACAAAATTCCCAAGCAATTTCGCGACGCCTACCCCGACGTTTTGCAAAAAACGATTTCGCCGAATAACGTCGAAGATTTTTTATTGTGAAATTTTATATCAACTCCCCGACGAGCGTCATTCCGCTGCTTTTTATAATTTTAACTTTCGCGATTTTGCCGCCTAAATTTTCATCGGTATCGACCAAAATACGCTTTGCGCCAAAATCCTGCCCAGCCCACGAATGCGCGTTTTTTTTGTTTTGCTCCAACGTAAAAAACGCTTCGAGTTCGCGACCTACTATTGTCGAATAAATTTCTTTTACTATATTATTTTGAAGTTCTACAAGTTTTGCAAGCCGACTCATTCGCTCTTTTTGCGGCACTTGATTTTGCTCTTTTGCCGCGGCGGTGCCTGTTCTTTGCGAATACGCAAACATAAAAGCGTAAGAAAATCTAACCTGTTCAAAAAGCGAAAGCGTTTCTTCAAATTGTTTTTGCGTTTCATCGGGAAAACCGACCATCGCGTCCGTCGTAATGTCGCAGTCGGGAATAATTTCGCGAATCATCGCAATTTTTTCGAGATATTGTTCGCGAGTATATTTTCTGTTCATTTTTTCAAGAATTTCGGAACTTCCCGATTGAATCGGAAGATGAATATGCCTGCAAATATTTGACGTTTCGGATATTATTTTAACCATTTTTTCACATATATCTTTTGGATGCGAAGTCATAAATCGAAGTCGTTTAAGTCCGCGAGTTTGCGCAATTTTTGCCAATAAATCCGCAAAATCCATACTTTTATCTCTGTAAGAATTTACGTTTTGCCCCAAAAGAACAATTTCGCTTGCGCCGTTATCGACGATTTTTTGCGCCTGTTCGCAAAGAACCGTTAAACTTATCGAATGTTCGCGACCGCGCACAAACGGCACAATGCAATAAGTACAAAAATTATCGCAGCCGCGCATAATCGGCAAAAGCGCGCTCCATTGACTTTGAATATTATGCGTTAAAATATCGAAATTTCCGAGCGGCAAAAGATATTCGTCTATTTTTTCTTCAATAAATTCAATTTCCGTCGCGCCGATAATTCTATTTATTTTCGGAATTTTTTGCCGTAATTCTTCGCCGACTCGCTGCGCCATACATCCGATAACCCAAAGAAGCGCGTCCTTTTTTTTTATCGCCGCGTATTCCTGAATTTGAGCGACCGCGCGATTTTCCGCTTTTTCGCGAACCGAACACGTATTTACGATAACGACGTCGGCGTTTTGCGCGTTTTTCGCCTGTAAAAATCCTCTTGCGACAAGCAATCCGACAATAAATTCCGAATCCGCGCCGTTCATTTGACAGCCGAACGACTTCAAAAAATAACTACGCATTATTTTCGGTTTTTCCCAATATTTTATCTGCGATTTTCGTAAATTTTTCGGGCAAACGAATTGCGTTTCCCGTGTTTTCGTCAACCGCGACGACTTTTGCCACGCCTTTGCTCAAACATTTTCCGTCCTGATTAAAAATTTCGGCTCTAAACGCGACCTGATACGACGAAACGCTTTCCAATTCGGTTTCGACGCGCAAAAGGTCGTTATATCTTGCGGGATATCGGTACTGAATTTTTATTTCCGTAACCGCAAAAATTACGCCTTCTTTGTGGTAATCGTCCAAGTCGATTTTGTGGTCGCGAAGATATTCCGTGCGCCCGCGTTCCATATATTTCAGGTAGTTGGAATGATAAACCACGCCGCTTAAATCCGTGTCTTCGTAATAAATTCTAACGTTAATTGTGCTCATCGTTAAGTTTCCTCCAAATTGTCGAGCGGCTTATTCCCAAAATTTTCACCGCTTTTGAATAATTATTTTTACATTTTTTCAATACGAATTTAATATACGCCGTTTCCAAATCGTTTAAGGTTGCCGTCGCGTTTATGGAAAATATTTCGTCGTTTTCGTCGTTAATATTTTCGTCGTTTTTGTCGCTTTCGACGATTTCTATTTTTGTCGTTTCGGCTTTTTGCGCAATAACGTGCGGCTCGTCCATATATTCGATTAAGCCCTTTTGATGAAATTTCTTTTTAATGTCTTTTTGCAAATATTCGGGCAAATCTTCAAAAAGAATTACGCCTTTTTCGTTCATAACCGCGGCGTGTTCTATAATATTTCGCAGTTCGCGGATGTTTCCCGGATAATCGTAAGACATCAGCGCGAAAGTCGCGTCGGTTGAAAATTCTATGAAATTTTTCTTCAATTTTTCGGCTTGCTGCTGAATAAAAAGCGTAATTAAATACGGAATGCTCTCTTTTCTTTCTCGCAAAGGCGGCAAAGTTATAGAACAAACGTTTAGCCGATAATACAAATCTTCGCGAAATTTTTCTTCTTTTATAAGATTTTCCAAATTTTTATTTGTCGCGGCGATAATTCTGCAATTCGATTTTCTGTCAAAAATTTCGCCGACTCTTCTAAACGTTCTTTCTTGGGTAAAACGCAAAAGTTTTACCTGACAATTCGGCGGCAAATCGGCGATTTCGTCTAAAAAAAGCGTGCCGTTGTCCGCTTCTTCCACGACTCCCGATTTGTCGGATACCGCGCCGGTAAAAGAACCTTTTTTATGTCCGAATAATTCGCTTTCAAACAAGTTTTCGGGAATTGCCCCGCAATTTACCGCGACGAATTTTCCTTCAACTTTCGACAATTTATGTATTATTTCCGAAAAATATTCTTTTCCCGTGCCGTTTTCGCCGAGCATCACAATATTGGCTGACGTCGGCGCTATTTTAACGCAATGAAGTATAACTTTTTCCATCGCCGGGCAGTTTCCCGTCATCTCCAAAAGCGATTTATACTCTTTTTCTCGAATTTTTTCATCAAAATGCAACACCGATATATCTCCAAATCGTATTTTAGCGTGAAATTTTAACGTAAAATTATGTTTAAGGAAGGGCAAATGTCAAAGGTTATCGGTATAATTGCTGTTTTTTTTGTAATAATTGCCGTTTTTGCGCTCGTTTTTTACTACAATATTCCAAAATCTTTGGAAATAATGAAGGCGGAGTTTGTCGAAGTCGGTCAAAAAAACGGTTTCGACGTTGAAATCCGCGACGCGAAAATAAATTCCGCGAGCGTCGTAGAATTTGAAGATATAAGCGTCGTCGATTTTTCAAAAAACGTCCGCGCATACGCGAAAGTTTGCAAATTTGAAATTTCTCTTTCGGATTATATAAAGGCGATTTTCGGACAAATAACGAAAAAGGAAAAGGTTTTTCTGAAAAAATTTTCCAAAAAAACGAGTTTGGAAAATATAGTCGTTAAAATTGCCGAAAACGAAATATTTACGGACGCGACGGCTGAACTTTTTTTTGAAAACGGAAATTTGCGATACGTTATTTCGGGAAAAATATCTGAAAATTCTATTTTTGAAGTTGAAGATTTTTCGTCTTTTGGAATTATAGAAGGCGGATTTTGCCGCGTAGATTCAAAATTTAATATTTTCGGCGGCGAAGCGAACGTAAAAGGCGAATTGGATTTTCAAAATATTTCGCTAAAAAATCCCGAAATCGAATTGAACGGGATCGAACTTGAAAAATTATTGCCAAATTTTAATTTTTCGGGAAAATTGAGCGCAAAAATAAATCCGCAAACAGAAAATATTGTTTTTAACGCCGATTTTTTTGAAAAAATAAAAGAAACAAACGCGGATTTTTCAATAAAAATAAACAATTTTAAGGATTTGGGTAGCAAATATTCAAAGCAAATTTTATCAAACGTCGCGTTTGCGGGAATAAAAAGTATAGATTTTGCCGAAATTAGCGCGGACGTTTTTTATTCGCCGACAAAAATATCGACGACGAATTTTCTTGCGGACAATTTTAAGTATTCGGTATCGGCGGACGGATTTTATGTTCCGCAAAGTCAAAATTATGATTTTTCCGTCGGGATTCATTTTAATCCCGATATGAAAAACAGCATTCAAAAGAACATTTGGGACGTAATGACTCCCGACGTTCCGAAGAATCAAGGACGTTTTATCGGCGCAAAAGTTTATGGAGAAGGCGGCAATTTTACAATTTCTTTCGACGACGAAATTATGAAAAGAGGAGTAAATTCATTTTTATCGTCATTAAAAGATATTTTTAAGTGAGCGAAATATTATTTTAGTGTGCAAATATTATTGAATTAAGGAAAAACAATTAAATTTCGGAGGTTTTTATGGATTTGGAAGACGTTAAAAAAAATGTGCAAAAAGGCGCGGAAATAGCGGCGGAAAAAATTTCGCAATATTCGCGTATCGGAAAACGCAAAATGGACCAACTCGTTCTTAAAAGAAGAATCGAGAAAAATTACACGTCCGCAGGATTGCGTGTTTACGAATACGCAAAAGACAACAAAGGCGATTCTATTCCGTCTTCGCTTATTGACGAATTTATTCAGGAAATTGACGGCGCGCAAACGGAAATCGACAATTTGGACGTCGAAATTGAAAAAATCAGAGCGGAAGGCAAAACCGCAAAGAGCAAAGACGGCTCGGACGACTAAAAAAGTAGCGGGAATCTGATTTGAGCAGCAAAGACACGCAAATTATTTTTATCGGCAATAAAGCGGGAATACTCGGAGTTATACTTCGGGTATTTCTAACGCTTTTTGCGCTTGGAATCGTATTTTTTATTATCGTGGGAATATATTTTCTTAAAGGACACAGAGATTTGCCGCATTTTATCGCGGTCAGAACCGAAATTTTAAGAGAAAAAAACAAATTTCTTGTCGAATCGATAGAAAGAATTGCGCCAAACGTCGGTAAAATTTTCTCCGACGGCGTAAAAAAAGATTATTCCGAAACGCTTTATTCGGCGTATCGCGGTTCAAAAGACGGAGAACGCTCGTTTATCGACACGTTTTCGATGGCGCAACTTTTGGATTATTCTTCTTCTACTCTAAAACAAATTGAAAGTATGGCGAAAACCGTTTCGGTTCCAAACAGTATTTTCAAAAATTATCCTATTGTTTTTCCGTTTCCGCAATCGGCGGGAGTTATTATCACAAGACCGTTTTCGGACAAAGGCGATTTGTTTGACCCTTTTACGGGAACGGAAAAAAATCACAACGGCGTTGACCTTGCCGCCGAACAGGAAACGCAAATTCTTGCTCCCGCCGACGGCGAAGTAACCGCGGTAAGAGACGATGTTTATTGGGGCAAAACGGTTCGCGTAAAACATTGCTGCAAATACGAAACGTTTTACGCGCATTTGGGTTCGGTTTCGGTAAGAGTCGGACAAAAATTATCGCGCGGAACGCAAATAGGAACCATTGGCGAAAGCGGTTGGACTACGCATCCGCATCTGCATTATGAATTGATTAAAGACGGGGTAAACGTTGATCCGCTTTTGTATAATTTTACTTTTTTGTACGATTATTAACCGCGACGTTTTTGCCGAATCTAACGAACGTGCAAAAAAACAAAACGCGGATACCGTAGCAAAAATTGAGCCAGTAAGAAATCGTCGCGGCAACATTGTGCCGCCAAACGTCGCGCCGCCAAACCCAAACGTAGAATCGAATGTTTTGCCTCAAATTGCAAACGACTTGCTTTCGCGGGAACAACAACTTGTTTTTGGACTTATAACGCTAAATCGCAGACAAAATATTTTCGGCGACGACGGACGCGCTTATTATTTAAGAGAACTTTTGAAAATTACGGGATTTTCGCCCGACGAAGCGAAACAAATAATAAATCGATATAAAGAAAATCCGAAAAAATGGCTTGCGACTTTGCAGGAAATATCCAATATATTAACTTTGAGCGGAACGCAAAACAATGAATAAATACGCTCGTCCGCGAGAAAAAATAATCGTCCGCGAATACGACGATAATATTGTCGCAAAAATTGAAAAAGAATTAAACATATCCAAAATGTTCGCTAAAATACTTGCCTCGCGCGGACTTGCGGATTTTGAAAAAAGCAAGGAATTTTTTAATCCGTCGCTTGAAAATTTGCGCGACCCGTTTTTGTTTAATCAGATGAACGCGGCAATTCAGCGCATAATTATGGCAAAAGAAACGAGCGAAAAAATTGTAATTTACGGCGATTACGACGTCGACGGAATTACGGCGACTTCGCTTATTTTGCGCGTTCTTAAAAAAATAGGAATTACCGCCGATTATTATTTGCCCGACCGACTTACCGAAGGTTACGGAGTGTCCAAAAACGGCATAGAAGCGATAGTGCGAAGCGGCGCAAATCTAATTATTACTGTGGATTGCGGCATAACCGCCGTCGACGAATGCGAATACGCGAAACGGCACGGAATCGATATGATAATTACCGACCATCACGAAGCGAAAGACGAGGTTCCCGACGCGGTCGCGATAATAGACCCGAAAGTCGACGCGGAAAAATATCCCGACAAAGAACTTGCGGGCGTGGGAGTCGCGTTGAAACTTGCGCAGGCGATTTGCATTACATTAAAAACCGACGACTTTTGGAAAGACGAATTGGACTTGGCGGCTTTCGGAACTGCTGCCGACATTGTGCCGCTTATCGGCGAAAACAGAATAATTACGACTTTTGGCTACAAAAAAATGCAGGAAAATCCAAATCTCGGCTTGGGAGCGCTTATTTTTGCGCAAGGTATGAGCAAAAAAACGCTAACGACAAGCGATGTCGTGTTTAAATTGTCGCCGTCGGTAAACGCCGCGGGCAGAATGGGCGACCCGAAAATCGGCGTAAAATTATTGTTATCGAAAAATCAAAACGAGTGCGAAAATTATGTTAAAACGCTTGTGGCGACAAATACTCAACGTCGCGAAATAGAAGACGGCGTTAGCAAAGACGCATTTTTAGTATGCGAAGAAAATATTGATTTTGAAAACGAATTTGCGGTCGTCGTGGCAAAAAAGGGCTGGCATTCGGGAATACTCGGAATTGTCGCGGCGCGGCTTGTGGAGCGGTTTTGCAGACCCGCGATACTTTTTTCTATCGACGACGAAGGCATTGCGCACGGTTCTGCGCGCACCTTTGGAAAATGCGACGTTTTGGCGGCGCTGACGGAATGTTCGGATATTTTACTCACTTTTGGCGGACATAAAGCGGCGGCAGGCGCGTCTATAAACGCGAAAAATTTAGACGCTTTTCGCAAAAGATTTAGCGACGCGATAAAAAAGCAGTTTGTAACCGTCGATTCTCTTGTGCCGATTGTTTATGCCGACGCAGAAATAAACGTCGCGCAACTTACGCCGAAATTTTTCGCAAATCTCAAAAGAATAGAGCCGTTTGGACCGTCGAATATGCGTCCCGTGTTTGTCGCGAGAAATCTCAATCATAAATTTTCGCCGAAAGCGATAGGCAAAAACGGCGAACATCTTAAACTTTACGTAAGCGGCGACGGATATTGCATAGACGCTATTGGCTATGGCTTTGGCAGTCGATTTGACGAGATTAAAAACGCGCAAAATTTTACGCTTTGCTTTGTTTTGGGAGAAAACACATATATGGGCAAATCGGAATTGCAAATGGAAATTCGCGGGATTGAAGCGGGGACGCAGGGGTAAAATGGGAAAAATAATATTCCCCCCTTGCTTTTTGCAAAAGCGAAATATTATTTTTGCGGCGTTAGTATAAAGGTTGTAGAAAAAACTAACAAAAAAAGGTTGCTAAAAATGGGAATAAAAACGACAAAAAACGCCCCTTCTAAAAACTCTCAAAAACGCCTCAAATCCGCTTGGGAAGCGGAAATCGGGGGGGGGG